>NZ_JBEJZY010000193.1:0-855 GCF_040256935.1 Photorhabdus viridis | reverse complement strand
AGTTGCAGGGTATAGACCCGAAACCCGGTGATCTAGCCATGGGCAGGTTGAAGGTTGGGTAACACTAACTGGAGGACCGAACCGACTAATGTTGAAAAATTAGCGGATGACTTGTGGCTGGGGGTGAAAGGCCAATCAAACCGGGAGATAGCTGGTTCTCCCCGAAAGCTATTTAGGTAGCGCCTCGTGCATTCATCTTCGGGGGTAGAGCACTGTTTCGGCTAGGGGGCCATCCCGGCTTACCAACCCGATGCAAACTGCGAATACCGAAGAATGGTATCACGGGAGACACACGGCGGGTGCTAACGTCCGTCGTGAAGAGGGAAACAACCCAGACCGCCAGCTAAGGTCCCGAAGTCATGGTTAAGTGGGAAACGAGGTGGGAAGGCTCAGACAGCCAGGATGTTGGCTTAGAAGCAGCCATCATTTAAAGAAAGCGTAATAGCTCACTGGTCGAGTCGGCCTGCGCGGAAGATGTAACGGGGCTAAACCATGCACCGAAGCTGCGGCAGCGACATGAATGTGTCGTTGGGTAGGGGAGCGTTCTGTAAGCCGGCGAAGGCGGCGTCGTGAGGCCCGCTGGAGGTATCAGAAGTGCGAATGCTGACATAAGTAACGATAAAGCGGGTGAAAAACCCGCTCGCCGGAAGACCAAGGGTTCCTGTCCAACGTTAATCGGGGCAGGGTGAGTCGACCCCTAAGGCGAGGCTGAAAAGCGTAGTCGATGGGAAACAGGTTAATATTCCTGTACTGAATGTGACTGCGAAGGGGGGACGGAGAAGGCTAGGCCATCCGGGCGACGGTCGTCCCGGTTTAAGCGTGTAGGTGGGCAGGACAGGCAAATCCGTTCTGCTG
>NZ_JBEJZY010000192.1:0-861 GCF_040256935.1 Photorhabdus viridis | reverse complement strand
ATGAACGCCTTTTTCTGCTGCCTTGTATTCCAGTTTTGTGATGAATCCATACCAGCCAGCGTCACTGATAGCGCGAGCCAGCCTGGGGTTTTTCATCATATTTGCTGTTTTCAGCGTCTCCACAATTACCGCTTGGTTTTCGTCAACAATTGTGCGGGAGAGTTTGTGCTGAAAATCAGCGCGGGCACTGGCTACCCGTTCGTGTACGGCTGCAAGCCGTATACGGGCTTTACGACGATTCGCACTGCCTTTTTTCTTTCGTGACAGCGCTTTCTGCTTACGTCGCAGGTGACAACTGGCATTGATGAGATGACGGGGATTAGGCACCTTATTCCCGTCCGATTTGATAGCGAAATGCGTCAGCCCCATATCCAGACCTGTAACGCCTGATATCCGCGTTGGTTTCACTCGCGCTTCTGCCCCATCATTACAGAGTATCGAAGCGTAGTATTTACCCGTCGCAGAACGCGTGATTGTGATGCTTTTCACTTCCCCGTTAATTTCACGATGAAGCCGGGCTTCTACTGGTGCCAGTTTGGGTATTTTGATGGCACCATCCAGCACCTTCACCCCGACACAATGATAACTCGACTGTTTCCCGTGTTTGCGTTTAAACGCCGGGAAACGCGCTTTCAGCTTCGGATTAAAAAAGTTGGAAAATGCGACATCGAGGTTAATCACCGCCTGCTGCAAGGCGATGGAATCGTATTCTTTCAGCCAGCTATAGCGGCGGGATTTCTTTGCTGCTGCCAGTAACGGTTTCAGCTCTTTACGCGGGCTTAAATTCACGCCGTGGCGTTTATAAGCCTGTTTTTTGATGTGCAGAGCCTTGTTGTACGCAAAACGCACCGCACCGAACTG
>NZ_JBEJZY010000191.1:0-865 GCF_040256935.1 Photorhabdus viridis | reverse complement strand
TAGCGGGATGTAAAGTGAGGTTGTTTATTTTATTTTAATTGTAACCAATTGATTTAAATTAAAATAAATAATTTAATTATGGGCTGACTGCGCTATTGTATTAAAGATGGCAAGTCTGGCTATTTTGTTATGATAAATAAATTCTTTTTATGTAAATAAATGTAATTTTATTTATATTTTATTAAAGTAGAGTATTTGTTTTTTGTTTTTTGTTTTTTGTTTTTTGTTTTTTGTTTTTTGTTTTTATAGGAATTATATTTATTCGTCCTTTAACGTATTGTGCTGTTTGATAAAAAAAGACTTGATTTATATATGCACCCGTTAAGAGGATGTAATGATTCCCTAATAGTCCATGCTATTAAGGAATCATCATCATTGATGGCGAAGGGATAGCCCGATTAATTATTTTCACCCCGATTAACCTCCGGTTGGGAAATGCCTGATCTGATTTATTGTTTTCCGGATTTATTCTGACTGACTCCCAGATCTTTATTCGGCTTGAGTTCCGTTCGGCCCTGAATGCCGTCGCTTGCCAGCGATGACAAAAGGTGCCGGACTCTTTATCAACAACAGGAGCGTAATATTATGGCGATCCCCGCGTATTTATTGGTTGAAAGATGACGGTGGCGCCGACATCAAAGATCCGGCCAAAGAGAAACACAACCACCTGGAACGTGTTGAGTGCTGCTACGAAAAAATCACCTGGACTGACCAGGTGTGATGGCGGGCGCCACAGGCGCCGCGATGGAAACCGCTAAAACAAACCATGACCTTATGGGCCTCGGTATACAGCTATGGGCAGCATCGTACCCGAAGCGACCGGGAAGCCAGTGGGAGAAAATGATGAACAACACCACCCCGGCGA
>NZ_JBEJZY010000190.1:0-878 GCF_040256935.1 Photorhabdus viridis | reverse complement strand
GGCGTTGTACGACACGAATGAAGCCACGGCCAACAGCCGTATCAATGCGCGTCTGCCCTATATCTTTCTGCTGTCACGGATTTCCCACTATCTGAAGTTAATCCAGCGGGAAAACATCGGCACCACCAAGGACAGGCGTCTGCTCGAAATTGAGTTGAACAACTGGATCAACACGCTGGTCACGGAGATGACCGATCCGTCAGACGATGTGCAGGCGTCTCACCCGCTACGCGAAGCGCGCGTCATTGTTGAAGATATTGACGACAACCCCGGTTTCTTCCGGGTCCGGTTGTATGCCGTGCCCCATTTTCAGGTGGAAGGGCTCGACGTCAATCTGTCTCTGGTTTCCCAGATGCCGAAAGCCAAGGGGTAACGCCATGAAAATTGATCGTCCGCTCTGGGTAACGGGGACCATCCTGTCGCCCCAACAGTTTCAGCAACAGGCCCGCTGGGAGGCGTATGCCCGTGAATGCGTTGCCCGACTGGGGGGACTGCCTCCCTGGGGCGTGCTGACCGCGGCGTTTGACAACGCGATGCTGGCGTTGGGGCAGTTGAAAGCCGATCACCTGTGTGTGCGCTTTGCTGACGGATCGCTGATTGATACCGATCAGGCGGATCGCTTACCCCCGGTGCTGGAACTGGCGACGGTGCTGTCGGCAGAGACGCAACAGGTTACCGTCCTGCTGGCGTTGCCGCACATGTATGCCAATGGCGGCAATTGCCTTAAACCCGGTGAACAGGCTGACCGCCCGGTACGTTACCGACAGGAGTGGGTGCCGGTACAGGATGAATTCAGTGACCGCAGTGAGTCGATGGCGGCGGCCCGTTATGCCGTCTCGCTGCGCGTTGACGGGATGGAAAACAGCCAGTATCTCACC
>NZ_JBEJZY010000189.1:0-893 GCF_040256935.1 Photorhabdus viridis | reverse complement strand
TCATGACGCCCGACCCGCGCCAGTCCCAACAGGTCTTGCCAGATCTGCGCCAGTCCCGTTTCAATCTCACCCTGCGGAGGCGTATAGTCCCGTGACACAATGGCCGACTGCTCAGGGGCAGGCAGCGCCCTGCGATCGAGCTTGCCGTTCGGGGTCAGCGGCAAGGCCGCCAGCATCACAAAGGCACTGGGCAGCATATAATCGGCCAGATGTTGCCCCAGTTGCTGACGTAAATCCGCCGGTGCCAGCGCAACATCGGATTGAGGCCGGACATAGGCCACCAGTCGTTTGTCACCGGGGATATCTTCGCGGGCGATAACGGCCGCCTCCTGCACCCCTGGACACTGGGTCAGGCGCGTTTCAATTTCCCCCAGTTCAATACGGAAGCCGCGCAGCTTGACCTGAAAGTCGTTACGGCCCAGGTATTCGATACAGCCGTCGGACAGCCAGCGACCAAGGTCGCCGGTTTTATACAGGCGGGCATCCGGGGCGCGGGAGAACGGATCAGGGATAAAACGCTCCGCCGTCAATGCCGGACGGTTAAGGTACCCGCGGGCCACGCCGGCACCGCCGATATAAAGCTCGCCGGTCACGCCGATTGGCGCCGGCTGGCCGTGAGAGTCGAGAAGATAGGCTCGTAGATCGGGTAACGGCTGGCCAATCAGGCTACCCCGTCCGCCGGTGATCGCTTCCTCGGTGAGTTCCTGATAGGTGGCATGGACGGTGATCTCGGTGATGCCGTACATGTTTACCAGCCGGGTCTGGCGGACAGGATTATTTGCGATCCACGGCGCCAGCGACGGTAGTTCCAGCGCCTCCCCGCCGAAGATAATACAGCGCAGGGCATGTGCGGTGTCATCCTGGACAGGGATAAGTTGACGGAAAGCACTCGG
>NZ_JBEJZY010000188.1:0-905 GCF_040256935.1 Photorhabdus viridis | reverse complement strand
TAACCTCAGCTTCGTTTAAAGATAGCGATCTCATTATCCCGTAGATTCAAGCTCGGTTTTTTAGGCTGGAATGTATAAGCAATAAGACCGGCAGCAACTTCTAACAAAAAACCGAGCTGACTGAGATGCCTTGAATGTTCTATCTGAGAAATATTTTTGAGCTGGTCGACGACCGTTTCTATCAAAAATCGCCGTCTTAACATCAACCTATCCCAGAGAGATAATGCTTTGGCTTTCATGTTACTCCGGACATTGGTGATTAACGTGACACCTTCCGCTTCTAACTCATCGCATAAAGCCTGGGACAAATACCCTTTATCCCCATACAAACAGCCTGTGAGTCCTTTTGTCAACGCGCTGACTGGCTGACGAGCATCCTGGTTTCCTGCGGTGAGTTTCACGGCTAACAATTCACCGCAATCATTGATAACCAAATGAAGTTTAAAGCCATAAAACCAGCCTGTGCTCGTTTTACCTCGTTGTGCCATCCCTTCAAATACGCGATGACGAGGAATACGACGATTGTGACAAACAGCAATTTTGGTGGAATCAATAAAAGCAATTCCTTGAGTTTGTGCCTTACGTGATGAAAGAAAAGCGGATAAAGGAATAAGCGCCCTTTTTTTCAGGGTGAGGATACGCGTATAGCTGACTAATCCGGGGAAATCGGCTGTAAGATATTGTTTTACATGTTCAATATAAAATGTTTTAAAATCACGATAATGACTCATATGAAATAAAATGAGGATCATCATGACTTCACTGAGAGAAAGAGATGCCTCCCGGTGTCGTTTACGTAATCCATGTTCAATGAGTTGTTGATGCCAGAGAGGAATAAATTTTTGGCAAAAGTCATCGACGCAGCAGTAAAGTTCTTCTAAATTAACCATGCCTGAGGGTCTCCA
>NZ_JBEJZY010000187.1:0-905 GCF_040256935.1 Photorhabdus viridis | reverse complement strand
GTTAATCTGGTTTTGGTGATAAAACGGTCATCTTTCCATAGGAAATATTGAGAATTTTATAGTGACATAAGCAAACTATTCTAATGTGTGATTATTTGTCTGTCTGAATGGGTAGTATGAAATGTGATCAAGATCTAGATCTTTAATTCTGACAATGGGCAATGAGATATATTAAATGCTGTAAAATGGTGATAAGGATGAATGTAATATTTTTTACACCAACATTAATTCTTCAAGTTGCTTAATGGTATTGCATCCCAAATCCAGCAGGTGTGCGATATCTTGCTGACTATTCTCCAGCGCATTTGTTGACCGGTAAGTGAGTAACGGTGTCAGTTTTCAAGCGTGATTTGATTGTTTGGCGGTGTTTTTAAATAAACTGGTTGACTAAAAGTCTGCAAAATTTTACGCGCTTTTAATGGATTAAGGCATAGATTTAAATAAAAAGTGTTTAAATTTTAAAAAAGAGATTTATTTTATATTTAGGATATCTTTTTTTACGCTTTTTATCCTGGTTTCATTAATATAGGATCGTCATGTGATTTTATATTTTAATTTAATTCCATTTGCCGGTGTTAATTTAAATGAATCGGTAAATTCATTTAATCACGACTTATTACATCAACAATGGTGAAAATTCTGGCGGATTAACCAGCCGGAAAGGTTGTAATGATTAAACAGGTATTTAAGCGTTTCATCACATTAAAGGTAATAAAAAAATTAATGATTTAAATAAACCCGTATAAAAGCAATGCTGTTGGATAGGAAAAAACAGTGTAAAATAAGGTTAAATGGGCGATTTAAGAGACTGTAATTTAAATCATGTATTTACGGATTTTTTTACTCCTTTTTTCATTTTCGGTTTTTTAACTGACTGATAAAAATTTTATTTACAGGTTAAAAAC
>NZ_JBEJZY010000186.1:0-914 GCF_040256935.1 Photorhabdus viridis | reverse complement strand
CCAGATGGGCCGACACAATGCGGAAGCCACGCTCTACCAGCAGATGCTGCAATCGGTGCAGAAGGATTATGCCGACCTGACCTTAAGGCAGATGACCGGCGACACCGAAGCAGCACGGCTGTTTACCACCACACATGTGGTACCGGGCATGTTTACCCGTCAGGCGTGGGAAGGGCAGATACAGAAAGCGATGGATAACGCGGTGGCTTCACGTAAGGAAGCGATTGACTGGGTGCTGAGTGATAACCGTCAGGCCGTCCCGGCAGCGGTGTCGCCGGCGGAGCTGAAAGCCCGCCTGACCGCGCGTTACTTTACCGATTTCGCCGGGGCCTGGCAGGATTTTCTCAACAGCCTGCGCTGGAACAAAGCGCGTAATCTGGCCGAGGCGACAGACCAGTTAACCCTGATGACGGACGGGCGTCAGTCCCCGCTGATAGCGTTAATGAACACCGTGGCGTATCAGGGACAGACCGGGCAGCAGAACCCGGCGTTATCGGCGTCACTGGTGAAATCCGCTAAGACGTTGCTGAATAAAACAGCGGTGCCGGTGATTACCCCGCAAACGCCTGAACTGAGCGGGCCAATGGACCGCACCTTCGGTCCGTTACTGGCGCTGATGGGAAAAAATAATCCACACAGTGTGATGACGACGGACAATACCCTCAACCTGCCAACCTTCCTGACCCGGGTCACACAGGTGCGGCTGAAACTGCAACAGATGAACGCCAGTGATGACCCGTTGGAAATGGCGGGAAGGCTGGCGCAGACGGTGTTTCAGGGCAAAAGCACCGACCTGACAGAGACGCAGGGCTACGGCAATCTGATGGCGGCCAGTTTGGGTGACCCATGGCACGGTTTTGGTCAGACGATGTTCGTGCAGCCGTTAAATCAGGCGTGGCAGGAGATCCTGAAAC
>NZ_JBEJZY010000185.1:0-920 GCF_040256935.1 Photorhabdus viridis | reverse complement strand
TGAAAAAGCCTTATCCTGCGTGATAAAGCGGGCATATTTTTTCTCTTTTTGATGGTGCGAAAGTTATTGAGGATGGTGTTTCTGAAATAGGGAGCCGAAGTACGGGAAAATGCGATTATTGATAATGGAGACGATGATTTGTTTTCGGGTATTCCCTTTTATATTTATGTCCCGGAGACACCGGTCCATTTAAATCAACAATAGGTGTTATAAAATACCGCTGAACGCCGATACCAGATACTTGGCTGGACAGCACATTACCTGATTGGGCTCATTTTTACGTGGTTGTTTATTGTCAAAGCTGGATAGACTCACCGACCCTTTTGGGCGCGATTTCAACCGTTGCCCCCTTCTTTATTATGCAACCCTGTTTCGGTTTCGGATTTGCGGCTTCGAAGACGCCTAAACCTCATGTCACAGGACTACGTAGCCTTGTCGCACATGTCTCTTTTGGTATCGGTTTGTATCTGTCAGCCTTTACTTTTAACTAAGGTACAGCCCGACTAATTACCCTATTTGTCCAAAATGTGCTACCGGCAACCAATTTATAGCACAGCATGTGTAAATGAAAATCGGCAGAAATATTTATTGTTGGGTAGCAATTGAACAGACTTAACTGACTAATATTCCCTCATAGGAGAGCATAAAAATCTATGGTTCCCCTCGTTTTTGCAACACTCATTTTGATGAATTTTTGGCTTGCTTAAATCTATCCGGCGTCACTGTAGGCAAGGAGCCTGCGCCTCGATGAGTTCCGCGCCTGATGAACCTTAAAACCTTGTCGGCTTGAAAGAGCCATTTTTTATGTTAGGTTTCTCATCAGGCCGGTAGGCCGTTCATGTCATCAATTATCAGTCTTCGCAAAACCTGTGGGGTCTCGTTTCAAATTTGTTCACAATAGGCTTGATTTAAGCTTCAAA
>NZ_JBEJZY010000184.1:0-929 GCF_040256935.1 Photorhabdus viridis | reverse complement strand
GACACTGAGCCAGCGGCTTAACCAGTGCAGCGCCTGCCCGCCGATGGGCACCACCCTATCTTTACGGCCTTTGCCCTGTCTGACCAGCACCACGCCGCGCCCGAAGTCCACTTCGCTTAACAGCAGGTTGGCTATTTCCATCCGCCGGATACCGGTACTCCACAGTACTTCAAGGATAGCGCGATTTCTCAGCCCGGTTGGGGTGTTGATATCCGTTGCGGCTAATACCGTGTGGGTTTCGTCTTCATTCATTACCTGTGCCGGCAGCCGTTTTTCTTCCTTCGGCAACACCAGACTGTCCACCGGGTTATACAGGATATGGTGACGTTGCAACAGCCAGCGGAACCACTGACGTAAGACACTCAGGCGGTCCCGCTGACTGCCCGGGGTGTAGGGCTGGCCGTTCGCTTTACGGGCGCTTCTCAGCCAGCGCTGGTAACTTTCCAGTAACGGCAGGCTGACCTGCGGTGCCGTCATCACGCCACGCGCTTCGCACCAGCTGACGAACGGCAACAGCCGTTCTTCATAGGACTCCTGAGTCCGTTCGCTTAAGCCCTGTCCCTGCACGGCTTCCAGCCAGGCCGCCAGATGCTGGCGTAAAGTGGCGAAGCGGGCCGGGATGGCGTCGGGTTGACCGTGGGTCTCCATGACAGAGGGGCGTTTTTTTCTGTCTGGCGAGGCGAGGGTTGTTGCCGGGCTGGTTGGGATAGCGTGCTGTTGCTGCAACCAGTCGAACCACAGGCGTAAGGACCGCAGGCGTCGGCGCTGACTGTCCTGCGTATAAAGCTGGCCGTTGGCCTTGCGGTACCGGGTCAGATACTGCTGCCAGTTTGCCAGTAACGGCTCGGTGACCTGAGCGGCGGATATTACGCCCTGTGCCTCGCACCAGCTGACGAACGGCGACAGCCGTTCATGACGGGCGGACTGGC
>NZ_JBEJZY010000183.1:0-931 GCF_040256935.1 Photorhabdus viridis | reverse complement strand
ACGATGTCATCACCAAGTGACATGTTGCACCTCCTGTCAAATCATCCGGCGGCCTGGAAGCTGTCGATAACCGCCAGCAGCGCCTCGCGCTGGCCATCCGCAAAGGGGGCGGGGGAGGTCAGGTTGAAGGTCAGCAGTTGCGGGCCGCGGATTTGCAGCACCACGGTCTGGTGCATGTCGCCTTCCGGGCTTGTCCACTGGTAATCCAGCCGGCGGGCGGGTTGCTGGCTGAGGGTGATTTCGCTGCGCTGATGCTCCTGATAACCGGGCAGGTGCGTGCGGAACTGTGCCAGGGTCTGTTCATAGTAAGCGGTGTTGTCCATACCGGTGGGGACCGGGGTGCGGCTGACCACCAGATTAATGCCGCTGTCATCCGGCAGCACGAAGACATGCAGGGATTCATCCCGCCAGTTGCCCGGGATAGCCAGGGTGCCTTCATTCATCTGATATGTTGTGTTTTCCATGCTGTTTCCGTTGTTGATTAAAATAAGTGGAGAGTCAATACCGGTCAGTTCACATTGACCTGTTTGCCGTTAATGGTGATATTGGCGCCCTGAATACGGATATTGCCGGCGCTGTCGATGGTGATGCTGCCCCCGGCGGTCGCAATCTCGATACCGCCGGCCCGGGACTGTATCTGGATGTTGTTTTTCACGTTCAGCCGGCTGTCTTGTTCCACAGTGATTTGACGCAGGCCGGTGATGGCGCTGACTTCGTTGCCCGTCACCTCTTTATGGCGATTTTTCCTGACGGAAAGTATCTGGTCATTGCCGATGCTTTCGGTGTGGTTGTGCATGACCCGGGTTTCGCGGTCATTGAGCACCACGGTGTTCATATCGCGCTGCGCATGCAAAGCCAGTTCTTCACTGCCCCGGGCATCCTCAAAGCGCAGTTCGTTGTAACCGTCGCCCTTGTGGGTTTTCGAGCGGAA
>NZ_JBEJZY010000182.1:0-955 GCF_040256935.1 Photorhabdus viridis | reverse complement strand
GCATCGGTCCAGCGGGTCAGGTTCCCGTGGCGGTCATGGTCAAAATGTTCCAGATGGTTATCGGGCCGGTCGCTGACGGCCACCCGGTGATGCCGGTCATAACGCCAGCGCCACAGCGCGCCGGCAGCCGTCAGCCCCCGCACCCGGTCCTGGCTGTCATAACTCAGACTGACGGTGCGGCTCTCCTCATCAAACAGTCTCACCAGCCGCTGATGGTCATCGTATTCCTGTGTACGCCGGTTGCCGTCGGTGTCTTCTTCGGCGGTCACCAGCCCGAAGGCATTGCGGGTCAGGGTGGTTTTCCGGCCATCCGGGGCAATAAATCCGGATGGCTGGCCGTGTTCATCATACAGTTGCAGCCAGGTCCGTTGCAGCGGGTCGGTCATGCCGGTCAGGCGCAGGTCGGTATCATAACTGTACTGCCAGCGGGCCCCGGCGGCATCGGTGAAGGCGGTCACCCGGCCCGTCTCCGCCAGATAAGTCAGGGTCCGGGTTTCCCCCTGCGGTAACACCTGCCGGACCAGATTGCCCCAGTCATCATAGTCATTGCGGGTCACACTGCCGCAGGGCGTGTGGATTTCCGTGACCAACAGCTGGTCGTTGTAATGCCAGGTGGTGGTGTGCCCCTGCGGGGTGGTGGAGCGGGTGAGACCCGGCGCATACTCCAGATGCACCGGGTAGAAGCCGCCGGCGCCGACACTGTCGGTACAGCGCCCCTGTTTATCGTAGCGGTAATCCACCCAGGTCTGGTCGCCGTCGGACCAGCGGCTCATCAGGCCCTGCGCGTTGTATTCATAGGACAGGTGAAAATGCTGGGTGCTGTTGGCTTCGGCCAGCCGGCCATCCTCATGGTAGTGATAGCGGGCCATCACCGCCTGTAAGCCGTCATCGGTACGCAGGATGTCAGTGAGCTGCCCGTGCGGGTTATACCGCAGGGACAGGACCGGCCCGTCAC
>NZ_JBEJZY010000181.1:0-967 GCF_040256935.1 Photorhabdus viridis | reverse complement strand
GAAGAAGGTTTCTGCGGCCTGAATATGGCTTTCCTGACGGGCATAAGCCACGAAGTTACGATAAGGCACCGATGGCGGTAAATCAGCACTTTTGCCCAGTAAGAATGCCGCTGTTTCCGCGAGAACCTGCCGTAATGAGAGGTTATCATCGATAATATGATGAAATTGGAGCAAGACGTACAGCTTGGCTGAATGTGGGTCAGCAGCAGTTTGTAAGCGTATCAGCGGCGCCTGAGATAAATCCATAGGCAGGTGTGACAATCCCATGCGGGCTTGCAAACTGGCGGCCACATCATCACTGTCCTTCAGGGTCAGGCGATGAACAGGCAATGGAGTGTATCGGCGCACAACCTGAACCGGCTGGGACAATCCGGTCCAGTGGATGGCGGTGCGCAGGATATCGTGCCGGCCGATGACCGCTTGTAATGCAGCCGTGAATGCATCAAGGTCTGCCTGACTGTCGATACATAACAGCGACGAGATAACATAGGGATCTTTGGCCGGATTCAGCAAATGGTGGAACAGGATACCTTCCTGCAATGGAGCCAGGGGATAGATATCCTGCACATTGGCCGCTCCGCCGGAAGTCTGGTTGACGATAGTGTCGATTTCCGTCTGAGACAGGGTGACCAGCGGCAGCATTTCAGGGGTGAGCACGGTACTGCCATCAGGAATACGGTTGGGCGGCACGACAAAGGCTGGGACATCTCCCGGGGATATTTGAATCGCCCGTGCCAGTTCGGCCAGGATCGGTGCGGTGAATACCGTACGGACGTCCAGTTCCCAGCCCCGCTGGCGCAGCCGTTCGATCACACTGACCACCAGCAGCGAGTGGCCGCCGAGTTCGAAGAAGTGATCATGACGCCCGACCCGCGCCAGTCCCAACAGGTCTTGCCAGATCTGCGCCAGTCCCGTTTCAATCTCACCCTGCGGAGGCGTATAGTCCCGTGACACAATGGCCGACTGC
>NZ_JBEJZY010000180.1:0-973 GCF_040256935.1 Photorhabdus viridis | reverse complement strand
TGAATATGATGAATACGGTTTTCCGTATTACAACGTGCCCAATGCCAGAATTGAAGAAAACCTGGTGGCGACCTGTCTGAAATATGCAACTAAAGTGATCCCGGTGATTTTCCTGCCGGGGGTAATGGGGAGTAATCTGAAATTGAATGGGGGGGAGACAGTTTGGCTACTAAATGCTGAATTTAGTTACGCTGTTGTACGTTGGATAGCATTGGGGCCGATTTATAGAAAAAAAATATTAGATCCCAGTAAAACAGAGGTTGATGGCTCTGGGGTTATCACACCTGACCACACCAAAAAGAATAAATTCCCCAGTTGCCGGCAGCGGGGTTGGGGAGAAGTGGCACATATGAGTTATGGGGATTTTTTGCCCTGGCTTCAGGATGTGTTGGATGATGAGCGTCAGGTGTTTGAATATTGTATGGAAGGTCAGGGGAGGAAAACGCTCCGGCAGCAAATGGTCGGTATGGATCTGAGTGCTGAGTTAGGTGAAGAGCCGCTGACCCAGGAAGAGGTTAAACACAGTTATCGCTTTATGTACCCGGTGCATGTGATGGGCTATAACTGGCTGCAATCCAATGTGGATTCTGCCAAAAGGTTGGCGAAATATGTTGATGAGGTTTTAGACTACTATGGTAAACGCTGTGCAACCAAGCAGGTGATTTTAGTCACTCATTCTATGGGCGGGCTGGTTGCCCGCTATTATTCAGAAAAACTGAATGGTCGGGATAAAATTTTAGGGATTGTGCACGGCGTGATGCCGGATACCGGTGCCCCGACGGCCTATAAAAGAATGAAAACCGGTGAAGATGGTGTGACTGGGCTGGTTGTCGGCAGTAATGGCGCGGAGATGACCGCTGTGATGGCTCAGTCGCCCGGTCCTTTACAACTGTTGCCGGGAAAGGCGTATGGTAAAGGCTGGTTACATATCGCCGATGATAAAATCACGCATAAGCTACCGGAGTCAGACCCT
>NZ_JBEJZY010000179.1:0-980 GCF_040256935.1 Photorhabdus viridis | reverse complement strand
TAACCTGAGGTTTGCTTAAGAAGGGAACTAAGTGCCTGAGGCACGATCAAAGTTTTTGTCAAAGAAAACAAAATCGTGGAGATCCTCAGGCATGTTTAATTTAGAAGAACTTTACTGCTGCGTCGATGACTTTTGCCAAAAATTTATTCCTCTCTGGCATCAACAGTTAATTGAAAATGGTTTGCTCAAACGTCGCCGCGAAGCTTCCCTTTCTCTCAGTGAAGTCATGACGATACTCATTTTATTCCACATGAGCCATTATCGTGATTTTAAAACGTTTTATATTCAGCATGTTAAACTCTATCTTCAGGCCGATTTTCCCCAGTTGGTCAGCTACACCCGGATGTTAACCTTGAAGCAAAGGGCGCTCATTCCTCTCTGTGCTTTTCTTTCGTCACGCAAGGCAGAAACCCAGGGGATCGCTTTTATTGATTCAACCAAAATTGCCGTTTGCCACAATCTCCGTATTCCCCGTCATCGCGTATTTCAGGGCATCGCACAGCGAGGGAAAACCAGTACCGGCTGGTTTTATGGCTTTAAACTTCATCTGGTTATCAATGATTGTGGTGAACTTCTGGCAGTGAAGTTGACTTCAGGAAATAAGGATGATCGCCATCCCGTCAAAGCGCTGGTACAAGGGTTAACCGGATGTTTATATGGCGATAAAGGGTATTTGTCGCAGGCTTTGTGCGATGAACTAGAAGCAGAAGGAATAACGTTAATCACTCATGTCCGTAATAACATGAAGGCAAAAGAATTATCTCTCTGGGATAAGCTGATGTTAAGAAGGAGATTTTTGATAGAAACGGTCGTGGATCAGCTTAAAAATATTTCTCAGATAGAGCATTCAAGACATCGCAGTCAGCTCGGTTTTTTATTGGAAATCGTCGCTGGCCTAATTGCTTATACATTCCAACCTAAAAAACCGAGCTTGAATTTACGGGATTGTGATATAGCTATTTTTAAACGAAGCTGAGGTT
>NZ_JBEJZY010000178.1:0-994 GCF_040256935.1 Photorhabdus viridis | reverse complement strand
ATACCGTTTCCGATTTAACGATGTTTGCCGCCGGGTTAGCCAGTTTTGGCGGCGCAGCCGCCAAAGGCCCCGGCGCGTTGCAGAAGCTGTTCAGCAAGGTGCCGGGAGCGGATAAAATCCGCAAAATCGCCTGCCGGCTGGGAGCGCTTGCCGTCGCGGTGCCGGTCGCGGGTATTCTGATGAACCCGGTGGAAGTCATTGCCGGCCAGAAATTCCTGAACGATGAGGATGAACTGGACTTCATTTTTGACGCTGAATTGCCGCTCTACTGGCAGCGTAGCTACCTGAGCCGTTATCAGTATGACAGTGTACTTGGTCAGGGCTGGAGCCTGTTCTGGGAAAGCCACCTCACGCGCGTGGAAGACGGGCTGCTCTGGCGTTCCCTTTCCGGGGATACCGTGCCCTTTCCTGACGTGCCGAAAGGTCATCGCTGTTTTTGCCCGGAGGCCCAAAGCTGGCTGATACACACGGAAGAGGGCAAATGGGCGATCCGTGATGCAGGCGAATTAGTTTATCACTATACAGCTTTTGATAATGACGGCCTCAGCCGCCTGAGCCACATCCGCGATAACGTCGGCAACGAACAGCGCTTTCATTACAACGAACAGAACCGGATGGTCAGCATCACGGGCCATGGCGGGCTGAACCTGCACTGTGACTATGTGATGCTGGATATCGAGGGCAAAACGGTTTCCCGCCTCACCACCGTCTGGCGCGAACTGCATGACGGCCAGCGTATTCAGCTTTGCCGCTACCATTATAATGAAAACGCCCAACTGACGGGGGTCAGCCATCGCAACGACGCTCTCCAGCGACAATTCGGCTGGACAGAGCACGGCGTGATGGCATGGCATCAGGACAAGCGGGGATTACGCTGTGATTACCAGTGGGAGCAGACTGAAGAAGGGCTGTGGCGTGTCATGGCCCAGCAAACCAGCGAGGGGGCGGGCTATCGGCTGGCATACGATGATGAGACCCGCACGGCACACTGGCA
>NZ_JBEJZY010000177.1:0-995 GCF_040256935.1 Photorhabdus viridis | reverse complement strand
GGGGGCGACCGTCAGCACCGCCGCTACCGTGGGCTCAATGGCTTACGGCGCGACGGCTTCCGGCATGGCGGCGCTGACCTCTCAGGCAGCGGTCGCTCTGGTGGATAATCAGGGCGACTTATCCAAAACCTTAAAGGCGATGGGCAGCAGCGACACCGTTAAATCCACCTTCACATCCATGGCAGTAGGTGGCGCACTGGCGGGTTTTGACACAGTGATGGGATGGGATAACGCGGTAAATGGCGGGAAGCTGGATCCGACAAAAGCCACCTTACCCCAACTGAGCAATCATGACTGGAGCAAAGTGGCTCAACGGGTCGCAGGCCAGTCCATTATCGGCGCCAGTCTGGGGACAACGATTAATGGCGGTAGCTTTAAAGACAATTTCACCACGGCTTTGCTGTCCAATATTGGCAGTCAGATTAATGCGGAAGGGGCCAATCTGATTGGTAATAACGGCCAGGTTCTTGGTATGCCGGGTAAAGCGATCAGCCATGCTGCGGTATCCGCTTTGGCCGCTGAGATAAGTGGCGGCAATGCCAAAGGAGCAGCGGCTGGTGCTTTAGCAGCAGAACTGGCAGCGATAACACTGGATAAAACTTTCAGCGACCCAATGAGCATTCAGGCTGGCGGTAAAATTATCGGCGGCGTTGCCGGTGCGATTGCGACTCATAGCGCAAAAGGCGCTAACAGTGGTGCCAATGCCGGGGAAATTGTCATTGCCTATAATTCACTGGCCCATCTTCTCTCTGCGGCAGAAAAAGAAAGACTGGGTACAATCAAAGCTTACGAGGAGAAAAAGAAGGCCTTTTGTCAGCAGTCACCGGAGGCGTGTAAGCAAGCCGGAGAAATTATCAGCGTTGGTACTGACTTCGTGCCGGTTATCGGGGATATTAAAGGTCTTGTCGAGGCTGAGAGTGCATTAGATTATCTGGTCGCCGCGATAGCCATTATTCCCGGTGCAGGTGATGCCGCTGGGAAGACCATCAAAGCGG
>NZ_JBEJZY010000176.1:0-995 GCF_040256935.1 Photorhabdus viridis | reverse complement strand
TTTATTGGAAATCGTCGCTGGCCTAATTGCTTATACATTCCAACCTAAAAAACCGAGCTTGAATTTACGGGATTGTGATATAGCTATTTTTAAACGAAGCTGAGGTTAATTTAGCTATGCATTTTTTTCAAAAGACTCCTAAACTTCGTTATTAAGTCTGTCCAATATTTATATGTAACATCTTTAATATAATAGTCACCCAGCCATCTAGGGTGACATCTAGATAATAAATCACTTTTAGCTTTCGTTTTCTCATCTTCATTCGTGTAATTATCTAATAGAATATTCACAAGTCTGTTAATCTCTTCTGCTTCACTTTGGTAACATGAATCCATTAGATGTTTACAGAGAGTTTCACTACATTCTTTGATATTCATAATGATTTTGTTGCTCCTGAATATTTACCACCTGCGGTAACAATTTGCCATCCACCTCCTGTTTTATCGGCTCCCCATTGAAGCTGCGGCGCTACCTTACCCTCTAATAGAATTTGATCTCGTGTTAACGCTACTTTTCCTTCATATGAAGCGGAGTTATTCGGTGGTAACGCTAATTTTGAACGTCGTTCAGCGGAGGTTACACCAGCAGATCCTCGCGTTACATAAACTTGAGATGCACTTCCAGGTGTATGCTCAGTGATAGTGAAAATATCACCTTGTCTTCCACGTGAAGCATAAATTTGCCCATCGAAACTATTAATCGTGCCATGTTGTATTTGTTTATTCAGCCCTCTATTTTTCAATAAGTTTCGGGCGGAATTACGCGATAATGGAATTTTATCTACAGCATTAGTTCCCAGACACCCCACCAACCCCAGAGGATCAACAAAACTCACCGGATTAGACACGTAACTGTAAGGATTTACTCCTCCGGCTAACCCCAAAGGGTCTTAGGCACTATCCCGACGCCATCATACAGTTGAGCGGACCTTTCCCCCTGATTTAGCAGCCTTTTTCTTCGCCACTTTTTCCCGCCCTGTTAAAGAACATATCAAC
>NZ_JBEJZY010000175.1:0-1001 GCF_040256935.1 Photorhabdus viridis | reverse complement strand
TGTTGCAGATGCCATTGCGCCAGAAGCGGCTGTTGGAACAGGCGTTTTAGCGACTGGAACGGTAAAAGTATTAGGCAACACCCAGGAAGGTGTGAAGAATCTGGCAGAAGAGTTGAGTCATGCCTCAAAACCGCTTTTAAGAAATGATAAACCTAATATCAATACCGTAACTGGTTTGATGGAAAAAGATGCGTTGTATATAGAGCGCAACTCGGCAACAGCGACTGTCAGCGCCTCAGAAACCGGTATCCAATGGGGCAAGGGCAATACGAAGCAAGGTATGCCTTGGGAGGATTATGTGAGTACGCAACTCCCTGTAGGCTCCCGCTTACCGAAGAACTTTAAAACTTTTGATTACTATGACGAATCAACTAAAACGGCAATTAGTGTGAAAACCATGGATACACAAACGCTGTCAAAACTAACTAAACCTAATCAAATATACAGTTCTATCAAAGGTAATATTGATGATGCTACGAAATTCAAGGAATATACACTTTCTGATATGATTTTAGATTCAACAATGATTGCTAATAAAGAAATCCGATTAGCGGTTCCGGCAAATACAACAAAAATTCAATGGACAGAAATAAATCGGGCTATTGAATACGGGAAAAATCAGGGTATTAAGGTCACAGTGACACAGGTAAGATGATGATGTTTATAGAAAATCAAGATTATCGTGCCAGAGCTTATATGACAGACAAGTTCTTGGGTATTGACACATATTCGGGATTAGGAAGATCTGGACGAGATCCCATTTTTCCTTCTCATTTACTTTTACCTGATGCTGATGATAAGAGTATTGGCGAGAAAGTATTGCAGGCTTTATCTGATAGTAGAACACTGACAATAGGAGAATGTGCCACTTTTTTCGATCTTGAAAGAAGCAAAGAACAATATTCTGAATGGATAGCAATGTTGATGGAGCAATATGGTTATAAAACTAAACGAGTGTTATTCAAGAATATGAAAAGCTGTTCGATTCATGGTATTAATAG
>NZ_JBEJZY010000174.1:0-1022 GCF_040256935.1 Photorhabdus viridis | reverse complement strand
GCCGCGGCTGATACTTTGGCGATATGACGCAACAGGGCAATATCCTGCGAGCTGGCATCAAATTCGTAATTGGCAATCACCGAGCCGATAGGCTCCCCGCCCGGCATATCGTATTCCTGAGTGTAAGTCTGGAGATAAAAGCCGCTTTGGACGATTTCCGGCGCATCATCAAAATCCTGCCGTAAGTCGTCTTTAGTGACATCCAATAGGTCAATGCTGACGTTTTGACGAAAATCCGTCCGGTCAACCAAAAATTTCAGGCCACGCCAGGCGGATTCAACTTGCTGGAATGCCGGATGATGCATTACCACATCCAACTGACGGCTGATTTGGTGGTCCAGCTCGCCGATGTGGTTATCCAGCAAGGCTTTATCCAGCCGTTCGACTTTTTGCGCGGAGGCTTTTAACAGCGTGAGAAAAACGCTGACCGCCGCAGTCACCCGTTCATCCGCCGTGACATCCGCCAGCGCATCACTGCACTGAAAGCGGTCGATATCGCTCAGTTGTTCGACCGGCTGTAAATGGATTTTTTCAAACAAGGATTGATACACACTGCCTTCGGCGTAGGGTGTGGTTGCCGCAGCAGAAGCGGCCTGTTCTTGTACCGTCATCATATTTCTCCTGACTCAAATACCGCCATCATCAGAGGGCTTTCGGCGCCAGCGCAGCCAGTTCAGCCCGCAATTGATCGTTCAACGCGTCATCCTGGAGAATGTGCTCCAGCTCCCGGCGAAAGGTGGCGTTGTCAAGCAGGTTGGATCTCAGATCGCGCAATAAATTACGCATAGAAAGTAACGCCCGCAGTGGGGGAATTTGGCGGGCCACGTGTTCAGGATCGAAATCCTTTATTTGCTGGAAAGTGAGGGCGATATTTTCTTCACTGCCATTTTCAGCCAGGGTATTTTGAACCGTCAGGTTAAGCGCGGGGCTAAATTCAGCCATCACGCTGTCAAAGTTGTTTTTGTTAATAGACACTTTTTTTCTTTCCGAGAGTGGGCGCTGTTCTTGCCCATGACTGTAAT
>NZ_JBEJZY010000173.1:0-1045 GCF_040256935.1 Photorhabdus viridis | reverse complement strand
AACCGGCGCTAACGGCGAGATATCCCTGACGCTGGGCACACAACAGTGGGGTATCCGGGGCCTGTCACAGGTGAAAGCCGGGGCGGCGGTGATGAAAGTGAATGTTCAGGTGGTTGATACCGACAGCGGCGTGATGTTCGCCGACAGCGTGGACATGATGAGCGCCCGCAGCCGGGGCGGGTATGCGCGGCTGGCCGCCACCGAACTCGGGCTGGCCGAAGGTGACCTGCGCCGGGCACTGGGGCAGGTGTTGCTGGTACTGGAACAGTGTCAACAGGCCGGCGTCGGTGAGCAAACCGAAACCCCACCGGTTCCCGAACTGAGCGGGGACCAGCGGGCCGCGGCGCTGGCGTTGCTGCAAGACCCGAAACTGAGTGAGCGCATCACCGCTGATTTAGCCGCCTGTGGCGTGGTGGGGGAAAGCACCAACCTGCTGGCCGGTTACTTAGCCGCCGTCAGTCGCAAGCTGGACCGTCCGCTGGCCGTGCTGATACAAAGCAGCAGCGCTGCCGGGAAAAGCTCACTGATGGATGCGGTCCTCAATCTGATACCGGAAGAGGAACGGCTGCAATACAGCGCCATGACCGGTCAGAGTCTGTTCTATCTGGGGGAAACCAATCTCCAGCATAAAATCTTAGCCATTGCCGAAGAGGAAGGCGTCAGGCAGGCCGCCTATGCGCTTAAGCTGTTGCAAAGCGACGGGGAACTGACCATTGCCAGCACCGGTAAAGATGACGCCAGCGGGAATCTGGTCACCAAACAGTACACGGTGAAAGGACCGGTGATGCTGATGCTCACCACCACCGCGATAGATGTCGATGAAGAGCTGTTAAACCGCTGTCTGGTGCTGACGGTGAACGAATCGCGGGAACAGACCGAAGCTATCCACGCCTTGCAGCGCCATAAACAAACCCTCGAAGGCTTACTGGCCGAGAATGAGAAGACCTATATCACCGAACTGCATCAAAACGCCCAACGGCTGCTACGCCCGCTCAATGTGGTCAACCCTTATGCCTCACAGTTAACGTTCATGAGCGATAAAACC
>NZ_JBEJZY010000172.1:0-1055 GCF_040256935.1 Photorhabdus viridis | reverse complement strand
TTAAAAGAAATTGGATAATTTACCTTTATCCATGATTGTTGAGCTGATGGAACTTTAACCCATTGAATAATTACCCCCGTATCTCCACATTGCCACCAACCATTTTCGGATTTTATAGCTGTATTTTGTAATGCAAGAGTACCACTTCTCTCAGGCGTTAATATATTGTAACGCCGCTGATTCTTGGGATCGTCAGAATAGATATGCAACAATTTCCCTTCAGAGCCGTTAATTCCCAATATATATCCATCTTTCGATTTGAAACGCAATTTAGGAAAAGGAGTTTTACTGTCAATCAGTAAACTGCCAACGGTTGCGGTTTTATTGCTAGAAATGCGTAAGAAAGTATTATCGCTCTCAGATTTAGCATAACTTCCCACATCCCCAGCATTCAGACTAATATCCCCGATCAACGGCTTCCCGTTAATTTTCCGGCTATTCGGCACCGCCCCTTTAGCCAACTCCACCATTTCCGATAAACCGATATTTTTTACAAATTCAGTTTTATTGAAGATGTCTGCTCCATTTTGATTTTTAGCGAGCTTATTATTGGCATTATCATTCACATCAGAAACAAGTTTCTGAGTTGCTGCAAGGGTATTACTGTTACCTGTCTTGTCTGTAAGTTGGGTGATGCCTTTTTCTATAAGTGTGGCGTCAGGAATCAAATCTTGAGTTGCAATCTCTCCCAGTCCTAAATTATTACGTGCTGTCGCTTTGTTATTAATATCAGATAAGTTATTAGCTTTCTGTAGAAATAACCCATTAGGATCTGCTAGTAGATTTTTCCAACCGGAAACTGATGTACTATCCGGATCTGTATTGTTATCTTCTACCCCATTCCACCAAATTTTACTTCCATCAGAACTGGCAACAATGGCCCCTTTAGGATAACCATCAATGGCAGCACTAAAGTCAGCATTATACGAATACAAGCCACCAGACATTGAATAACGTATTGCGGTAGTAATATCATTCAATATCCCGTTCATATCCTTGCCAGATGGAGGAATTCCACCAGCAGATATTGCTGTCATCGTTAACGGGGGAAAACC
>NZ_JBEJZY010000171.1:0-1073 GCF_040256935.1 Photorhabdus viridis | reverse complement strand
ACCGTCTGAAAGCGCGCCAGCAGGGCGGGCTGGAAGTGATCCCGCAGCACAGGATGCAACAGTTCATGCAACGCGGCATTCGATGCGTCAGGCTGTTGCGCCAATAGCGCCATCAAGTGATCACTGCCCAGATTCGACGTCATTACCATCACGGTATGGCGAAAATCGATCTCACGCCCTTCACCATCACGCATAAAACCGCGATCAAATACCTGATAGAACAGGTTCAGCACGTCACGATGGGCTTTTTCCACTTCATCCAGCAGCACCACGCTGTAAGGACGTTTACGGACCGCTTCTGTCAGTATCCCGCCCTGACCATATCCCACATAACCCGGTGGAGCCCCTTTCAACTGGGAAACTGTATGCGGCTCTTGGTATTCCGATAAATTGAGGGTGATCAGTGAACGTTCCCCGCCAAACAGGCTATCCGCTAAGGCCCGTGCGGTTTCAGTTTTCCCTACCCCACTCGGCCCAACCAACAGGAAAACCCCCAGGGGACCGTGCTCCGGCGTCAGACCCGTTTTAGCGGCCCGTAAACGTTGAGCAATGTCCCACAGCGCCGCTGCCTGACCGATAACACGTTCGCCCAAATGTTGTTCTAAGTGGAGCAGGCCCGTTTGTTCGTCTTTTAATACGCTGCTTAACGGGATGCCCGTCCAGTCGGCCACCACGGTGGCGACCATGCGAACATCAACATGCAGTGAGAGCAGCGGTTCAGCTCCTTGTAACGCCGCCAGCGCCGCCAAATCCGCCTTCAGTTCCGGTGTTTGAGGTGAATGTTGACGCTGCGCGAGAATGCGCTCAGCCAGCGCCTTTTCCTGTTGATATTGTTCAGTAAGTTGAGCCGTCTGATCCGCCACCACGGCCCACCGGGCCGCGATGGCGTCCAGACGGGTAACCTCTTCACCTGACAACACATTTTGATCGGCTTCAATCGCCTGCCGTTCCATCGCCAGCGAATCGCGCTCGGTTTTTAACTGTGTCAGCGATGCCGGTGAAGTATCTAAGCTCATGCGCACCCGGGCACTGGCGGTGTCCAGCAGATCCACCGCTTTATCCGGGAGCTGACG
>NZ_JBEJZY010000170.1:0-1087 GCF_040256935.1 Photorhabdus viridis | reverse complement strand
AGCGTTGTATATAGAGCGCAACTCGGCAACAGCGACTGTCAGCGCCGCAGAAACCGGTATTCAATGGGGCAAGGGCAATATGAAGCAAGGTATGCCTTGGGAGGATTATGTAGGAACACAGCTTCCTGCCGATGCCAGGTTACCGAAGAACTTTAAGACTTTTGATTATTATGATGGTGTAACCAAAACGGCAGTTAGCGCGAAGTCAATGGATACTCAGACTATGGCAAAACTGGCTAATCCAAATCAGGTCTACAATTCAATTAAAAGAAATATTGATGATGTAGCGAAATTTAGAGATGCTACACGCTCTGGTGAAAAGTTAACTTCATCGATGATTAATCATAAAGAGATTCAATTAGCGGTGCCAACCAATACAACGAAAGTACAATGGAATGAGATAAACCGAGCCATTGAATACGGAAAGAATCAGGGTGTTAAAGTAATAGTGACTCAGGTGAAACAATGATATTTAACAAAGATCAAGATTATTGGGCTAGTTGCTACAGCACTAATGAGTTTTTACTTATTGAAACTTACTCCGGTCTTGGTAAAACCCGTAGAGACCCAATTTATAATCCTCATATATTGTCTCTTGATGCCGATGATAAATGTATTGGTAAGGATGTTTTACGCGCGTTATTAAATAGTAGAACATTAACTTCTCTTGATGAACGTGTGGCTTTTTTTGATCTCGAAAAAGGTAAACAGCAATATGCTGCTTGGATAGCAATGTTGATGGAAAAATATGGCTATAAAACTAAACGTGCGTTGTTCAAGAACATGAAAAACTGTGGTATACATTGTTGTAATGACGTGATCACTATCTCCCCTTCATATCATGAAAAACTGGAAGTTTGGTCTGGTGATAATATATTGGAATCGGATTGCGTGATACTTCCTACTAATAGCTCTGATGCTGAGATCGGTTCGGGGCTGAAGCTCGCGCTTAGTCGTTGTACCAGTTAAATCAAGCTCCCAGCCATAAAAAAGCTGGGATTTTTTCCCTTTTTGGTCTATCGGCAAGTTGTTTTCTTTTCGGTGATGAGTTATCAGTTGATAATCAAAAAGATATCTTAGCGGCAGA
>NZ_JBEJZY010000169.1:0-1108 GCF_040256935.1 Photorhabdus viridis | reverse complement strand
CAGGCCATCGCCGAAGCCGGATTTACCGCCACCGTCGCTCACGCTCAACGTTATCATTGCTTGTTAGCGCTGGAAGACACGACAACCCTGTCATTTTCCCATGCGTCGGTCGCCGATGAACTCGGCTATACCACCTCGAAGGAAAAATCCCGGGGCATGCAGGCACACCCGGTGTTGTTATTTGCGCCCGAAGAACAACAGGTCGTAGGGTTGATAGAACAACAGCGCTGGTGCCGGGATGTCAGTGATTATGGCAAAAGCCGACAACGCGACACTCGCCCTTATGAAGGGAAAGAGAATTATAAGTGGGAACGGGCCTCACAAGCCATCGACAGCCGGTTAGGGGAGCAGATGGCCAACGTGATTTCTGTCTGTGACCGTGAAGCCGATATCATCGAATATCTGCGTGATAAAACGAGCCAAAAACAACGTTTCGTCATCCGTTCGATGCAAAGCCGGCGAATTGAGGAAAGTCAGGATAAACTTTATCAGTCAGTTACAGAGTACTGGAGAACGATTAGTTCAGGTCAGACAGAGAGGCGGGTGTCAGGCGCGTGTCGCGCATTGTGATATCAGTTATGCCGAAGTGACGTTGAAAATCCCCGAAGGAAAAAGCGGTGAAGCGGTGCGGATATTTTATGTCGGTTGCTACGAAAAAGGTACGGAGGATGGGCTTTGCTGGCATCTTCTGACCTCCGAACCCGTCAACAGTCAGGAAGACGCCCATAAAATATTCAGTTATTACGAGCGCCGCTGGCTGATAGAAAAATTTCACAAAGCGTGGAAAACGGGCGGCACGCAGGTAGAAGCGCTGCGTATACAAAGCAAAGATAATCTGGAGCGCATGATAGTGCTGCTGGCCTTTATTGCGGCACGGATACACCAGCTCCGTTTTATGGGTCTGAACAAAGAAGAGGAAGAGAAAGAGAGCTGTGAGACAGTATTAAGCCCCCCTGGCGTGGAGATTACTGTGGTCAAAACAAGAAAAACGCCGTCCGCCGAAAAAAGCCCCGAGCTTGCATTGGGCCTTCATCAATCTGGGAAAACTGGCCGACTGGTACGATTCCAAACGCACGGGTCGAGTCGGATGGGAACGACTTTGGGAAGG
>NZ_JBEJZY010000168.1:0-1120 GCF_040256935.1 Photorhabdus viridis | reverse complement strand
TCCTGCGTCGCCACCGCCCCGGCTATCTGTAATAGCTCACACAGAGGGGCCGATAATCGGGGACGTCGATGAATACGGCGGGGCAGGCCATTAATTCGCGTCAACAGCGACTGCCACAACGCATTCATATCCCACGCATAATGTCGGGCAATCACCGTGATATCACCTTCACCGCCTTCAAGCAGTTTGAGTAGCCAGTGTTCTACGGTGATCTCCGCATGAGCCCGTGTCTGGCATAAAGTGGCCGCGGCCGCCAGTGCTTGAGCACAATAGGGATTTAACCGGCGCAGTAAAATAGCTGACGGATTTTCCATGACAGTTTTCTCCCTCCTGTTCCTCTGTTGCTTCGGGTACGCTACCGCCCATAGCCGTATACCGAGGCCCATCAGGTCAGGATGCTTCATTATTTCGGGTGTTTTGGTCCCCGGTGGGGCCCACGGCCCCACCGGCCTTTAAACGATAAAAAATAAAAAAACGCGGACGTTACGCCGTCGAACGTTCACTCCAGGCATCGGAGTGAATGACGTTGCCGTCTTTGTAAGTCCAGGTGATTTTTTCGTAGCGGAACTCAACATGTTCCAGATGGTTGTGCTTCTCTTTGGCCGGATCTTTGATGTCATGCATCAGCGGCGCCACTTTCACCACCTTCACGTTTTCCAGCTGGGTGTTGAAGTACTCTTTTTCCTGCCCTGCGTCGTCAATTTTGTACCACTTGATCTCGGCAGATTTCAGGGTTTGACCAGAAGTGACCGCTTTATACAAATACGGGGTCGAGGCATCAACCTCTTTGGTGAACACCAGTGGGGCATGCACGCGGGTTCCGGTCAGCTTGCCGGTATTGTTGTCGGTCGGGATATGCAATGCATGTTCCAACGCCACAATTTCGATACTGCCTTCCCGGTCCTGAACATCCACAGACCCTTTGATGTCGGCACCGCCGTCATCTTTCAACCACAAATAAGCGGGGATCGCCATAAGTTTACTCCTGTTGTTGTGTCAATGATGTCGCCGGTATCAGCGACGTTGTTGCTGAAACGCCCGGCACCGTTTGCGGTCGCGGACAGGCGACCGTGTTCGGTATCAGACGGATTTCAACTCTGCGGTTAGCGGCACGCCCAGC
>NZ_JBEJZY010000167.1:0-1125 GCF_040256935.1 Photorhabdus viridis | reverse complement strand
TGCAACGCTTGGGTAATACTCAACTCCAGCATGTGAGCATCCTCAGGCTGGTTGATATCCAGCGGTATCAGCCAGGGAGAATAGCGGGGTTCGAAGCGGGGATGCTTTATCTGGATCGCTATAGCGGCAGGCTGATGGTTAAGGATTGCCGCAGGCAGCAACTCATCCTGTCGGCTATTCAGGAAAACCGCCGGATCAACCAGCAGCAGCCCCTGTCCACCCTGTTGGGTAAACGCGTTATGCAAGTCAGCCAATAAGCAGATTCTTTGCCTGTCTATAACATCAGGAGAAAAATCGTAATCAATTTGAATTTGAGTCATCAGATATTCCTTATTCCATCACGCTATCGTGAGCAGTTGCTACATGCTCTTCCGTTGACGCACAACGGTCAGGCAATGTCAGGGTTGAACGCTGACTAGCCGGGCCTGCTTTTTGGAAAACATCGCACTGAAACCGGGCATTCTTCGGGCTGGCAAACGAAATATGACCGTCTTTCAGCGAGATATAAGCGCCACCGCATTCCAGCCGCAGTTCCGTTTTCGCGGATATCGTCACCGTGTCTTCCTGGCTGACCAGGCGCAGCGCCTGTTGTGCCAGTAAATCCATCTCACCGGTCTGGGCCTGAATCTCCACCTTGCCGGAGGCGGCCAACAACTTCATACCCAGGGTTTTGGCAAATAAACTCAGGGTTTCACCCACCGCCAGCCGGAATTTTTTGGTGATGCTCATATCCGCATCACGGCCAACTGTCGCTATCAGATTTTCACCGGCAGAAAGCTGCAAGCTGCCCGGCGTCACCTGAGCAATGCCTGACGGCGCTGAAAGTAACAGCGCTCGCTGTTGCAGCTCTTTGAGGGTGTGATTCATAAATGCGGTCTGGGCTTCGATATCCGCCAGTTCCGCTTTCGCCGCTTCAGCGGCGTAACGCAATCCCGCCGCAGTCTGAAGGGCCGCATCCAACTCAGACAACGCCGCCGGCATTGCCAACACTGGCCCCTGGGCGTTGGGTTGCCCATCCGCACTGATAAACAGCCCTTTCCCGGCGCGGATCGCGCCCCAGTCATCGGTACGCAGCTCAAACCCTTCACCCCGTTTATCCGGGTGCGGTTTCTGGCTGTCAACCAG
>NZ_JBEJZY010000166.1:0-1153 GCF_040256935.1 Photorhabdus viridis | reverse complement strand
ATCAGGGCTTTGCTACAATCGGCACCGTTATTATTTGCCGGAAGGCTGTTGTTACCTCAGCCCTGACCCTTTGGGGTTAGCAGGAGGAGTAAATCTTTATAGTTACGTGCATAATCCGACGGGTTGGATCGATCCGCTCGGATTGGCGAGATGTCACTTAAATAACCCAAAGAAAAAAGTAAATAGTGCAGAAATAGGAGATATCGTTAGAACACCAACCTCTCATCCAGATGATTTTGTTAAAGTGAAAGGCGGTAATTACAAAAATAAGAACACGGATGAGATATGGAGTAAAAGTAATACAGCACATAGTGATAAAATGGGAGAGTGGAAGGTTGGTATTGGAAAGTCAGAACCTAAACCAAGACATAAAATAACTATAGGTATGAGTGATGGAAAAATCATTAAAGTTGATAAATAATAATTTTTCACTAAATGAGTTTAATTTTAGTGGATTTAGTTCATCTGTAAATTGGGTTGGTTATTTCGAAAGGAAGTATAGTTTCTCTTATCATCTCCTTGATGAAGCTATTGAATTATTTTCCGACTTTTTTAAAGGAAAACATGGTAATTCAACAATTATAACTGCTCTTTCGTTTGATGATGATAAAGAAGATGATATAGAAACACTTACGAGATATCAAAAGCTCTATCATAATGCCAAAGAAAGAAGAATGTTACTTCCAATGACAGAAAGTTATGAGAGTTATTTGTATGGAGATACATTATTACCAGCACACTCATTAAGTTTTAGCTTTACAGAAGATGATTTTATAGATATATCAAAACTTATTATGTGTCATTCTGGAGTAATAGGTCAGGTCTGCTTTTACATAAATCCAATGCTCAATATAGCTGTTTATCCCCATGAAGATACTGGTTTTGGATGCATGGCTCTCAATGAAACAAAAGCTACATGTATTGATTTCTTAAGATATTGTGAGAAAAACGAGAACTTCAATGTTTTTATAGATAAATAATTCGATATTTGGAAATTCACCTTCTAATTCTCTTTGAATATGACGAGCAGGACCGGATAGTCCGGGAAATCCAGCCATACGGGGAAATTCGGCGTCACTACCCGGATAACCGCACCGTCGGGCGGCAGCTGCTGACGGGCGAAACGGACCCGGTTGCAGGGCCCGCCCGCTTC
>NZ_JBEJZY010000165.1:0-1157 GCF_040256935.1 Photorhabdus viridis | reverse complement strand
AACTCTTGCCGGTTATGCCAGGCCGAGCAGCCCAGCGCGGTCATCCCCGCCAGCAGAAACAGCCCCAACGCTATCCTCAAAGCCTGCGGCCCAGCGGTCTGCCATGATCTCACGGGTAACAGAGGCAATACCGGATCCGGGAAGGGCAATATCGGCACCCCGGTATCCGGTGAGCTGACCGGGTCACCGGCGCTGTTGAGCGCCGTTTTGGTTTGCAACCACTGTTGCCAGAGATGACCGGTTAACCTCTGCGGTAATGCCGGCACAAAGGTCAGCGTCATCGCCTGAGGCGGACAAGGCGGCAGGCCATATTCGGGGGTCAGGCAAGCGGGTAATATGCATGTCTGCATCCAGTCGGCCCAGCTGGTCAGCTCAACCCCGCACTGAAAACGGGCGGCCTGTTCCGCTACGCTGCCCTCGCCCAACCAGTCCGCCAGCGGTTGATCCGAGATGCCCTTGCGCCAGACCGTGACGGTGTTTTGACCAGCCTGCCACGCAAACCACGGTGAATCAGGACGTTGGGGCGCCCCGGCTAAGTAACCGGTCAGCACGAAAGGTAACGGAATACCCTGGCGGCGACGTACCTGAGAAAGCTGCCAGCGCAGTTCCCGTACCCAACCCGCCAGGGCCCTCTCATCCCGGGACTGTTGCGGGGTGATGACGGCCATCACGCTCAATTGGCCGCCCCAGGCGGGCCGGGCAGCCAGCAGGCTTGCCACGCTATCAGACAACGCGATCCCTGACGGTAAACATAACCAGTCGCCCTGCGGCGTCTGACGCCACTGTGCATCACCAAACAGGCTGTCCTGAAGGTGACTGCACACCAGCACCACCGGGCGACGATCGCTGTCCGGCGGCAGCGCTGCCGACAGGCTGTCAAAATTTTCCTGTCGCCGGGATCGCTCGGTATAAAACAGTCCGCCCAGCGTGAAGAGCAGGATAATGATCCCGCCCCCCCATCGGCCCCCCGGCGATATGGGAAGCCAGACCAGACAGAGCAGCAGCGCTAACCCGGCTGCCCATCCCCATAGCGCCCGTCGCCACATCGCACTCATTGCGCCCACCCCGGCAGCCGCGTGATCAGATACTGCCCCAACCCCCACCAGACACCGGTCAGCACGATTATCGTCGTGATCAGCGGACCGCCAATGGAACGT
>NZ_JBEJZY010000164.1:0-1165 GCF_040256935.1 Photorhabdus viridis | reverse complement strand
CAGCTGCAATCTTCGGTTTTGTGGGCAATATGAAGATGAAGAAAGCGGTTTATTTTATAATCGGTTCCGGTATTATTCGCCAGAGACGGGACAGTACCTCTCGCCTGACCCTCTGGGGTTAGCCGGAGGAGTAAATCCTTACAGTTACGTGTCTAATCCGGTGAGCTGGGTCGATCCCTTTGGGTTGGCAAGTTCACCTTCTCAATTATTAAATCGGAAACTTAGAGCTTTACAAAAAGCTCAAGGTTCTGCCGTGAATATCCGCGAATTACCTGATGGGCGAATCCGTTATTATGATAAGGAAGCGTTAGCTAGAACTGAAGGGCCAACGCGTGGACGTTCTCATGTCACAGAGTGGAATCCATCAATAGGAAGTGTGAGGTCTTGGGAAGAAACTTACGACCATTCCAGCAAGGTTAATCGTGTACATCCTAAGATGAAAGATGGTCAGGTATTGGATTTACCTCATTATCCACCCACCAAAGCGGATATAGATTCAGGCATAGCAACAACCCCAGGAAAAGCTATTAAAAAATGCGGGGGATTGTCATGAACGATCTAATCCATCTTTTTATAAGCGGCCTGAATGAAAAACTTCAAGAAAATTACGATACTGCTAACGTTGCTAGATATGCATATGAATTTTACCTTGATCATGACATTGATGATGAGAGGCTAAGATATGTCGTTGATTATTTGAAAGGAATGGATGCAGATCCTGCATTTGAATTAAATAAAGACGAAGTTACTTCTTTTGTTCGAGAAAATCTTTTTTACATCTAAAAACACCGGAAGATCCGTAATGTTCCGGTGAACTCACCTTGCGTTGTCAGATAACCACAAAATGGGATATTAACTGAAGGGATTATCAGGCCAGGGCAACAGCTCATTCAACCGATTGTTCGGCCAGTCAGGTAGCCGGCTGAGGACATCACGTAACCAGACCCAGGGCTCATGTCCGTTGGCTCTGGCGGTTTCCAACAGGCTCATTATCATGGCCGCCCGTTGCCCCGCGGCCAGTGAACCCGCAAAAAGCCAGTTCTTTCGGCCAAGTGCCACACCCCGGACCGCATTCTCCGCCCGGTTGTTGTCTATCGGCACCCGGCCGTCATCCAGATAACACACCAGCGCCGGCCAGCGCTTCAGCGTATAATCTATCGCTTTG
>NZ_JBEJZY010000163.1:0-1177 GCF_040256935.1 Photorhabdus viridis | reverse complement strand
AGCCAGTGCAGCAGGGGCGGGGCGGGGGTAATTAACGGCGGAGGCCGCAGGCCGACTGGCTTACCGGTCTGTGGCTGTTGACCTTAACAGGCTGGCGGGCGGGTTTTAGGGCCGATGTTATCACCGGAGCCGCCAGGGACGGCGGCGACTGCGGCGGTGGGATTTTGCATTGAGGCTGACAGCGGAAGGCGTCCGCCTTGCGCGCCACGGGGGCTAAGAAGCTCAACCCGGCGGCCAGCCGCGCACCGGGGCTGAGGTAACCGCGCAGCGCCCTTCGGTGGGCGGCGCCGACATAATGTTTGTTAAGCGCGGCGGGCCGTTCAGGCCCATTGCGCTTAATGCCACATTATGTTGAATGGGGGTTGACCGGCAACCGTGTTGACAGAGAACACTTGAGTTGAGGGCCGGGCGGCCACCATTTACCGCCGGCACTCAGAAGGTGGGCAGGCAGTCTGTGCGCAGGGAGGCGCGCAGTCTGCCTTTCACTGCACCCCACATGCTCACCGGGAACCGGCTAACATTAAGATTGTCCGGCAACGCAGCGCGTTCAGACCGGCTTCGGGCTGTCCGGCTGGTCGCTATTCGCCTGCTTGTCGTCTGGCAGCGTTGCCTGCTTTGACTGCCGTTCTGCCGGGTGGGTCTGCTCATGCACTTCCTTTAAGTGACCGATTGCCACCCGGGTATAGATTTGGGTGGTTTCCAGCTTCTCATGCCCCAGTATCGCCTGGATATGCCGGGTGTCCGCGCCATTCTCTAACATCTGCGTCGCCATGGAGTGGCGGAACAGATGGCAGGCCCCCGGTTTAGCCAGTTGCGCCTGTTTACGGATGCTGTCGGCGGCTATCTGGGTTAACGTGCCTCTGGCCAGTCCCCGGCCTTTCCTGGTGATAAACAGGTGACCGCTGTCCTCCCGCCGCGTTAACTCGGGCCGGACGCTGAGCCAGCGGCTTAACCAGTGCAGCGCCTGTTCGCCGATGGGCACCACCCGGTCTTTACCGCCTTTACCCTGTCTGACCATCACCACCCCGCGCCCGAAGTCCACCTCGCTTAACAGCAGGTTGGCTACTTCCATCCGCCGGATACCGGTACTCCACAGTACTTCAAGGATAGCGCGATTTCTCAGCCCGGTTGGGGTGTTGATATCCGTTGCGGCTAAGACCGTGTGGGTTTCGTCTTC
>NZ_JBEJZY010000162.1:0-1179 GCF_040256935.1 Photorhabdus viridis | reverse complement strand
TAATGAGATGGTCGCCCTCACCCTGTTAGCGATATATTGACAGCGTGTGATTTATTTTTTTAAGAGGCCATCATCATGAACACTATCGCACTGATTGGTATCGATCTCGGCAAGCATTCCTTTCATGTCCATTGTCAGGATCATTCGGGGAAAGCCCTGCTACGTAAAAAATTCACCCGAACTAAATTGATGGAATTCTTAGCTGGCTGCTCTCCGGCAATAGTGGTGATGGAAGCCTGTGCGGGCGCGCATTTCATGGCAAGACGGATCGCCGATTTTGGGCATGAGGCCAAGCTGATTTCACCGCAGTTTGTCCGCCCTTTTGTCAAAAGTAACAAGAATGATTTTATTGATGCGGAGGCTATCTGTGAAGCTGCTTCACGGCCCTCAATGCGTTTTGTTCAGCCCAGAACAGAAGCCCAACAAGCCATGCGCGCCCTGCACCGTGTCCGGGAATCGCTGGTCCGGGATAAAGTCAAAACCACCAATCAGATGCAGGCTTTCCTGCTTGAATTTGGTATCAGCATGCCCAAGGGGATTGCCGTGATAAAACGGCTCTCTGCTGTGCTGGCTGAACATGAACTTCCTCCTTATTTGGTGCAGGTATTACTGCGGTTACAGGCACATTATCACTATCTGGTTGAGCAAATCACCGAAATTGAAACTGCTCTATCACAGGAGATTGCTCAGGATGATATCGGACAACGGCTGATGACGATCCCCGGCATTGGCCCCATCACGGCGAGTGTGCTTTCCTCACAACTGGGCGATGGGAAACAATACGCACACAGCCGGGATTTTGCAGCCTCGACGGGATTGGTGCCCCGCCAGTACAGTACCGGAGGAAAGACAACCTTATTGGGGATCAGTAAACGGGGTAACAAAACACTCCGGCAACTGTTGGTGCTCTGTGCCCGAACATTCATAATGCATATTGAGCATAGAAAGGGCAAACTGGCTGACTGGGTTAAGCAGCAACTTGAACGAAAGCATTCTAATATTGTGGCCTGTGCATTGGCTAATAAACTTGCCCGGATAGCCTGGGCTATTACGACAAAACACACGGTATTTGAAGCTTAAATCAAGCCTATTGTGAACAAATTTGAAACGAGACCCCACAGGTTTTGCGAAGACTGATAATTGATGACATGAACGGCCTACCGGCCTGATGAGAAACCT
>NZ_JBEJZY010000161.1:0-1191 GCF_040256935.1 Photorhabdus viridis | reverse complement strand
ACTTTACGCGGGTTGACGGTCAGCCCTGCCAGCAGATAGCGCCTACAGACATCGGCTTTTCACTCTCCTGTCTGGATCTGCGTTCCCTGAACGCAACGGCCCGTGCCAAGCGCGTTGCTGAACTCACCGAATACGAGGCCTGTGCGCCCTTCGATCTCATTCAGGGCCCGCTGATCCGCGGTCAATTGCTGCAATTGGCCGATGAGGAGCATGTACTGCTGTTTACCCAGCATCATATCATCTCCGACGGCTGGTCCACCGGCATCATGGTCCGCGAGCTGGCAGCGCTTTATCAGGCCGCTCTTGCCGGTCAGACGGCGGCTTTACCGCCCCTGCCCATCCAGTATGCCGACTATGCCGTCTGGCAGCGCAATGAGTTGCAGGGAGACCGCCTTACCGAACAACGTGATTTCTGGTGGGCCCAATTGCAGGGCGCGCCTGCCCTGCTGGAATTGCCCACGGACCGGCCACGTCCATCAGTACAGCGCTATGCCGGCAGCCGGGCGCCTTTCCATCTGGATGCTGAAGTCCTTACTTCCCTCAAGGCACTGGGGCAACGTCAGGGCACCACCCTGTTTATGACCCTGCTCGCGGCCTGGGCTGTTGTGCTTGCCCGCCTCAGCGGTCAGGACGATATCGTCATCGGTACCCCCGTGGCCAACCGCCAGAACAGCGAAACCGAAGCATTAATTGGTTTTTTCGTCAATATGCTGGCTTTGCGTATCGAACCCGGTCAGTGCCACACAGTGGCGGAACTGCTTACTCAGGTTCGCGAACGCACACTGGCGGCCTATACTCATCAGGACCTGCCTTTCGAACAGGTGGTAGATGCATTGCAGCCGGCCCGCAGCCTGAGCTACAGCCCGGTCTTCCAGGTCATGCTGGCGCTGAACAACACCCCGGCTCAGGCGCTGACGCTGCCCGGACTGGCTCTCTCCCTTGTTGAGCAACCGCAGCGCAGCAGCCAATTTGACCTGACGCTGTCGCTGACTGAAACCGACGCCGGTTTAGTGGGGGGGCTGGAATATGCGACCGATTTGTTTGATCAGGAGACCGTGATCCGCATAACGGGTTACCTTGAGAACGTGCTGACAGCAATGGTCGCGGATGTGACGCAAGCTCTTTCATCTCTGCCTATACTACCTGTCACAGAGCAACAACAATTGCTGATGGATTTCAACGCCACACAGG
>NZ_JBEJZY010000160.1:0-1218 GCF_040256935.1 Photorhabdus viridis | reverse complement strand
CTACGTTCAGAGTCAGTCAACGCCAGATTGATCTTTAAAGCCCTGCGGGCTTTTCGCCTTATATCCCCGCCCGCACTGGGCGAGGGTTTACGGCGTTTTTCGCTAAAATTTCCTCTTTTATCAAAAACTTCAAGATGATTTTTATGATCGCCATCTAAGTAAATCTGATCGCCTTTCTTGATATATTTATCAATGTCATCTTTTGCAGAGTAAACACTCTGTCCATCATATATCTTGCTGGTTTTTTGAGTATTTCCTTTAATTTGGTGCCCAAATCCCGGTTGCTTCAGAAATTCATTCATATTACCAACAGCACCTTTATTCGGCTGATAAGGTTGTTTATTCTTCCCAATAATGGAAGCAACTGAAACCTTACTACCAATAGCACCACCAATACCGGCAGATTCTACCGCTTCTTTGGCTATTAATGCACCTTTTTCCCAGGCAGGCAGCGAGTTATATAACAGCCCTAAATCGTTCTGGTTTTCTGTCGTCACAAATTGGTTGAGACGATGGGCATCTTCTTCCGACAAGCCAAACATCCATCTCAGACCACTAATGGCATCGGCTGTTTTTATCCCACCGTCCATTTCGGCTTGGTAGGTTAGTGTGCATAACCCACCGCTCCCGGCACAATTAGACAACATTTCCGCCCGTTGCGCGGCGCTCAGTTCTCCGTATTTATTCCAGATGGCTTCGGTAGCGGTGCCTTGTTTATTGGCCTCTTGAAGTTCTCTGGTTAGATTGTAAACATTCATGGAATGCAGGTGATTGAAGAGGATCACGATTTCACCGGCATTGGCTCCACTGTTAGCGCCTTTTGCGCTATGAGTCGCAATCGCACCGGCAACGCCGCCGATAATTTTGCCCCCGGCCTGAATGCTCATTGGGTCGCTGAAAGTTTTATCCAGTGTTATCGCTGCCAGTTCTGCTGCTAAAGCACCTGCCGCTGCTCCTTTTGCATTGCCTCCACCTATCTCAGCGGCCAAAGCGGATACAGCAGCATGGCTGATCGCCTTGCCGGGTAAACCTAATATTTGACCGTTTTTCCCAATTAAATTGGCTCCTTCCGCATTAATCTGACTGCCAATATTAGACAGCAAAGCCGTGGTGAAATTGTCTTTAAAGCTGCCGCCATTAATCGTAGTACCCAAGCTGGCGCCGATAATGGACTGGCCTGCGACCCGTTGGGCCACTTTGCTCCAGTCATGATTGCTC
>NZ_JBEJZY010000159.1:0-1223 GCF_040256935.1 Photorhabdus viridis | reverse complement strand
AAATCAACTGATTTAGCCAGCAAATAGCCGTCTATCAGGGTTTGCAGCCGAAACCAGCCTTCCCAAAGTCGTTCCCATCCGACTCGACCCGTGCGTTTGGAATCGTACCAGCCGGCCAGTTTTCCCAGATTGATGAAGGCCCAATGCAAACTCGGGGCTTTTTTCGGCACACGGCGCTTTTCTTGTTTTGACCACAGTAATTTCCACGCCAGGGGGCTTAATACTGTCTCACAGCTCTCTTTCTCTGCCTCTTCTTTGTTCAGACCCATAAAACGCAGCTGGTGTATTCGGACCGCAATAAAGGCCAGCAGCACTATCATGCGCTCCAGATTATCTTTGCTTTGCATACGCAGCGCTTCTACCTGCGTGCCGCCCGTTTTCCACGCTTTGTGAAATTCTTCTATCAGCCAGCGGCGCTCGTAATAACTGAATATTTTATGGGCGTCTTCCTGACTGTTAACGGGTTCGGAGGTCAGAAGATGCCAGCAAAGCCCATCCTCCGGACCTTTTTCGTAGCAACCGACATAAAATATCCGCACCGCCTCACCGCTTTTTCCTTCGGGGATTTTCAACGTCACTTCGGCATAACTGATATCACAATGCGCGACACGCGCCTGACGCCCGCCTTTCTGTCTGACCTGAACTAATCGTTCTCCAGCACTCTGTAACCGGCTGATAAAGTCATAAAGTTTATCCTGACTTTCCTCTATACGCCGGTTTTGCATCGAACGGATGACGAAACGTTGTTTTTGGCTCGTTTTATCACGCAGATATTCGATGATATCGGCTTCACGGTCACAGACAGAAATCACGTTGGCCATCTGCTCTCCTAACCGGCTGTCGACGGCTTGTGAGGCCCGTTCCCACTTATAACTCTCTTTCCCTTCATAAGGGCGTGTGTCGCGTTGTCGGCTTTTGCCATAATCACTGACATCTCGACACCAGCGCTGTTGCTCTATCAACCCCACGACCTGTTGTTCTTCAGGCGCAAATAACAACACCGAGTGTACCTGCATGCCCCGGGATTTTTTCTTTGAGGTGGTATAGCCGAGTTCATCGGCGACCGACGCATGGGAAAATGACAGGGTTGTCGTGTCTTCCAGCGCTAACAGGCAATGATAACGTTGAGCGTGAGCGACGGTGGCGGTAAATCCGGCTTCGGCGATGGCCTGAGGCGCAATGGCGGAATTTCGGGTCAGTCGGTAGGCCGCTTCAACATCGGC
>NZ_JBEJZY010000158.1:0-1240 GCF_040256935.1 Photorhabdus viridis | reverse complement strand
CTGATAGACCGATACCGAGCATCAGATATTCAATATCGGCTCTTGTGAATTCCCTTGTTGCTTGATTGGTATGGTAAACGTTTATCCAACCAGCTTTAGATGCCAATCCGTTTTTGCCTAATTCTGCTACTTCCGGCTCTAAAGAATATTTTTGTTCTGTCATTATGCTGCTCTCACTATGTAGTTAAATGCGATATTGCGGGGGCGGGTTTCTGCGCCGACAACACCGTTGTTTGTAAATACATCAAAATCACTACCGTTGTTCGTGAACGGTAATTTTTGCTGTGAATCGTTATGATATGATCCGTTGTGCCCACGACTGCTAGTTGCGCCGAAGTCTCCTCCGTATCCACCGCTACCGCTGACATGTCGGTGCCATTGAACTTGCTGTGGCTGCCACGACAAAACCCCACGACCACTATCTACACCGCGTCCATCATCCCAACCACGAATAAACTCCCCCCGCAAATCGGGTAATGCGCCTGATGGATATGCTGCCGCTAATTGCGGATATAGGGATTTATTAAATGCCTGGCCGTTGCACGCAAGATAACCTGATGGAGGATTAGGTTGCGGCCACGGGATGGGTGAGCCAACTGGGTGGGTATTGACTAAGCCCCCATATCGATTTTTGTTAACATGCAAAAAATAGGCGTACAGATCTCCGCTGGCATTAACATATATTTGACCCGTATCATAGTTAACGTATCCGAAGTTAATCCCTTTTGCATAACTATCTTTTTGAGCTGAAAATACACCCTGGTACTCATTTCCTGGGGAGGTACCGGTAAAAGCCGTCATCCCAGGAAGCGCCCCCACATCCCCGGCACTCAGACTGATATCCTCAGTTAGAGTCTTACCGTTTACTTTTCGACTGCTCGGTACAGCATTATTAGCTTTTTTCTCAATAGGTGTAATATCGTCCATATAAACACATTCACCCCCCGGTCTTTCTCCATCGGTATTAGAAAATTGCGCAAACAGTCGCCCATATGAGTTAACCCAGATCTGGCCATAGTCGTTATCACCAATGCTGACTCCTCGGGCATAATGAGTAGATGTGCTACCTCTAAACGGGCCGTTATATCCCAGTGTTGGTATTTCATCAATGGATCTCAGCATGGGATAAGCCCCCACATCCCCGGCACTCAAACTGATATCCCCGACCAGAGATTTTCCGTTAATTCTCCTGCCACTTGGCACCGCATTATTCGCCTTTTGCACCGTTTCCACCAAACCA
>NZ_JBEJZY010000157.1:0-1245 GCF_040256935.1 Photorhabdus viridis | reverse complement strand
ATAAAGTCTTCCCTATCATCAGCATATTTAGTATCAGACAGATCCAACATTTCCATTACAATTTTAAATGCGACACCATTATTATACAAATGTGCTTCCAGTACTCTCCCAAAACCAGGTTCATCAATATTTTCATTTCTATCGAAAATCACACCTTTTAGATTTCCTTCAAGGCGATAGATTTTTTTCAAAAAGGGCATATCTTTCGGATCGACAGTTTTAGCCGTCTTTAATTCCTGCTCCCTTAATTGTATCCGCTGTTCAAAGGCTGGCTGATATAAACGCTTGGTTTCTATTTTCGCTTTACCAATAAATATCGCATTATGGAAGATATTGCCAAATGCCTCGGGGATATCAATCAGATAACGGCCCACACAACGGGTCTGCATATTCGCTAACATTTCAGTCGTCACTTGCTTTTCCTTCTCAGTTAAAATAGGGAAATGATAAGGGGTAGGGAAATACCACCACAGAATATAGGTAACCAATAAAATAAATAAGGCATTCTTCTTATTCAATTTTTACCCCCTGAACCATCTTCACAATTGCACGCAGAGTAAATAACCGGGCTTTGCTATCTTTAGTTTCTTTATCCTCTTTATACGCCCCTTCATGATCCACCTCTGTCGCCAGCAGGCTACGTAAACTTCTGGCTTTAATACGGCCAGCCTGTACCGGCACTGTTCCATCCCCTTTCTCATTTGGTGATGCCAGTACAAAATATTTTTCTTTATAATCCCATGAGGAAGGCCCAACAAGAAAACGAACCGTACGTGTTGCTCCAGTTTCCTGATTAGCCGGATCATATAGCGGTTGATTAAATGTCATGCCGGAATAATCCTCCTGCTTTTCTAAAAGATTATCATAGCTATAACTAGAATAATGACGATGCCCCTTTAACCAGGAAATAACCCCATACGATAGATGTTTCTCACTGGCACCATAAAAGGCATAGGTATTAGGGTGATAATTGCCAGTTAATTCTTCAATAAATGGCTTAACTTTTTTCTTTATAATGGTCGTATAATTATTCCAACTTTCATTATCTTTCCATTTATCTTCTTTATCCGGGTTTAAAAACCGGGTTTCACATAATCCCCACCAGCGATCCTTTTCCAGATAGATCTCCTTATAAGGGTCTGACTCCGGTAGCTTATGCGTGATTTTATCATCGGCGATATGTAACCAGCCTTTACCATACGCCTTTCCCGGCAACAGTTGTAAAGGACCGGGCGACTGAGCCAT
>NZ_JBEJZY010000156.1:0-1267 GCF_040256935.1 Photorhabdus viridis | reverse complement strand
GAATAACTTGCCCTGCGTGCGGCGCGTTTCACGATGCAGGTCATCGCGCTCAAATTCAGTGATGAGTGTCTGTTCATGCCGGATCGCACTCAGGTGACCAGAGCCGTAGTAGAGCCAGCTTAAGGCGCCGCCCTGTGGCAGCGTGAGAGCGGTCAGGTTATCCAGTTCGTCATAACTGAACTGGAGGCAATCGTCGCCGTTCTGCTCGCGAATGACGCGCCCCAATGCGTCATGGTCAAAACGCACGGTGTTGGGCTCGATCCCCAGTTGTTTGCCGTTGTCGTTCGGTTCACGGCGGGCTTCCCGCAGCCGGCCCATTTTATCCCACTGGTACTGATAGGTGTCCGTGTAGGTTTCCCGCTGAATCAACTGACCGGCCGCATCATAATGCTGGCGTACCCGACGTTCCGGGTATTTGAACACGCGGTCACCCAGGCGCCGCTCGGTGCTCAATAAGCCCGCCGCGTTGTATTCGTACTGGATTAAGGTGTCGTCGGGGCGGATTTCTTCGATTAAGCGCCCTTCGGCATCCCGGTTCAGTAAATAGCGGCCATCGTTGGCATTCTCAATTTTCACCAGATGCCCTTCAGGGCTGTATTGATAGCGAATTTGACGTTGCAGACGGTCTGTCGCACAGACCACCTGACCGAATGCATTGTATTCCCAGGCGCGGGGCGCATTCTCATTGCGCTGGTGATGGATGAGCTGACCCGCGCTGTCCCATGCCATGTGTTCGGTGGAATCGTCAGGATAGGTGATGAGGATTAACTGGCCGTTATCGTTATAGTCATAACTGACCCTTTCCATCAACGCATTGGTAAAGCGGCTCAACCGGTGCTCATTGTCGTAGTACCATGTGCTGCTTTGCCCAGAACAGTCGGTGTGGCGGATCAGCTGCCCCTGACCATTCCAGATAAAATGGCTTTCTCCGCCTTTGGCATCCGTGATTCTGTAAGGACGCACCGTATTATTAAAGCTGTAGTGATAACGGGTCGTTTGTTTCAGTGGCGAGGTTTCACTCACCCGCCGGCCAAATTCATCGTAAGCCAGCGCCGTCTCGGCGCCATCCGGCCAGAAGATAAAGGTGAGCCGGTCGGTATCATTCTGGTACTGCCAGCCGGTCTGGTTGCCGTTGGCATCGGTGAAACTCAGCTGGCGGCCGTGTTTGTCCCATTCACTCAGACGGGTGTGGCCGTCCGCATCTGTGTAGCCGTTCGGCAGGCCAAATTCATCCCACAGAATATGGTGTTCCGTGCCATTGCGGTCG
>NZ_JBEJZY010000155.1:0-1279 GCF_040256935.1 Photorhabdus viridis | reverse complement strand
TGCATTAATCTGATTGCCGATATTGGCAAGTAATGCGGTGGTGAAATTGTCTTTAAAGCTGCCGCCATTAATCGTTGTCCCCAGACTGGAACTGATAATGGACTGGCCTGCGACCCGTTGAGCCACTTTGCTCCAGTCATGATTGCTCAGTTGGGGTAAGGTGGCTTTTGCCGGATCCAGCTTCCCGCCATTCGCCGTGTTATCCCATCCCATCACCGTGTCAAAGCCCGCCAGTGCGCCACCCATTACCATGGACGTGAAAGTGGATTTAACCGTGTCGCTGCTGCCCATCGCTTTTAAGGTTTTGGATAAGTCACCCTGATTATCCACCAGAGCGACCGCTGCCTGAGAGGTCAGCGCCGCCATGCCGGAAGCCGTCGCACCGTAAGCCACTGAACTCACGGTAGCGGCGGTACTGGCGGTCGCCCCCGCTGCCGTCGCCGCTGAACCTGCCGCGCCTGCGGCTGATCCGGCCACAGAAGCCGTTATGCCTGCGCCTGTCGTCACGGCGGCCACAGCAATCGCTATCACCGCTGAAACCACCGGGTTCAGATGCTGGCTTTTATAATCCCAACGGTCATACGCGTCTTTGACTAAGTTCCATTGCACATCCTGACGTTCACTCAGTCCTTTCAGCCACGCGGTTTCCGGGGTACTACCGAAGACGGAGACAACATTTTGTAACGATTGACCGTTTTGGGCTTTAATATCCGCGCTGATCCCGTCGGCGGCCTCTACGGTGAGTTTTCCACCGAGATGAATAACGGGAAGCACCCAGGTATTTTCGGTGTAGCCTTTATTTGTCTGCTTGATGTAGAACCCTTTGGAATGGGTAATCGTTTGCGCAAAAGTACTGTTTTTTACCGCTTTGAAATTAACCTGACCGTGAGTACTGGTCAGTTTGGCGTTTTGATGGGTGGAGATTTTGCTGGCTTCATAAGTGCTGTCATCCCGGCTTAACAGGTTAATATCACCGCCGGCGGTAAATTCAGTCACTTTGTTCGTGACATCATGATGAGTACGTGTGGTGGTTTTCTTTTTGCCATACCACCTGCGTGTAGTTTCTGTTTTCTCATAGTGACTGGATTCTTCCATCGCCTGAGCGAACAGGTAACCGCCTTGCGCCGCGACATCCATTGCCCCTTTGGCCGCCAGTTTGGCGGCCTGAAAAAGAATGCTGCCGGTTGAGATAACCGTGAGTATGCCGCCGCTGGTCAGTTCAGTGCCCTGCTGAGTCACTGATTCGGTGAATTCCCTGTGACCTTCCCGGTAGGTGTGG
>NZ_JBEJZY010000154.1:0-1310 GCF_040256935.1 Photorhabdus viridis | reverse complement strand
AGAGCCTACGTTCAGAGTCAGTCAACGCCTGAGTGTTCTTGAAAGCCCCGCGGGCTTTTCGCCTTATATCCCCGCCCGCACTGGGCGAGGGTTTACGGCGTTTTTCGCTAAGAAGGGGCAAGATGCCCCTTCTGTCTCTATATCTGTCAATTCATTCCTTCTGACCATCAAAAAAGAAGAAGCAATGCACGTGGCGCCAACATTAATCGTGTTTAACGCCAAATCCCTGGGAACGAATCAACTGATTCATTACCTTAAGATCCACCAGCAAATCGTCAATATCGTTATCCAACAGATGCTGATGCATCTCACTGAATGCCGCACTCATTTCTTGCAGGCCCTGATAAGTCAATAACCTGACCTCTTCAAACTGTGCACTATTGGCATTTTGCTCCTCCAACAAAACACAACGTTCCAGAGCCTTAGCAATCATCGGCAGATAACGGTTGAGAAATGCCTTACCGGGAGTGACATCCCTGGCATCGGCCTGCATACAGCCAATGATCGCTTGAGTTTTCTCTTCAATTTGGCTGACTAACTCCTGTATATCAGACGACATACCAGACTGATAGCGCCTGATCTGCGCCAGCTGTTCATGATATTCAGCGAACACTGCCTGTGCGTCATCCCGCTGACGCTGTTCCTCCGCTTGTTGACAGGCAACAATCTGTTGCTGTTGTTGCAGCACTTTCTGCTGCCGGAGATTACGCCAAGGCTCAACAAACGCCGCCGCCAACACAATGACAACAAATACGACACCAAACCAGACGGGGATAGCATGGGCGTCCATTCTAAACAGCATAACAATGGTACTCGTTGCTATCAGCAGCAACAGGGATCTGCCTACCTCCAGTTTACGTTGCCTGATGATAGTAATGAGCAAGGTCGCCAGCCCGCCAAACAACAGCGCAGCGGCCCACAGCCCCGCCAGCGGACTCAATATCACCACTAGCCAACCGCCCAAAGTAGCCAGCCTATGTGAGCACGGCGGATAAATAGCCAGCAATCCGATATAGCCTGATAACAGCACGATACTGGAGATATGATGATTATCCGCAGGCAAGGTCAAAAAAGACCAGGGAGTAAACAGAGCAATGCAGGACAGCACAAACGCAAGGAAAAAAGCTTTGATATGAAACAGTACACGCGATAGAGACCGTCTGATACCACTGATCAAAGACATCACGCCCTGCTCTTTCCCTGTCTCTTGATCAGATCTCCAAATCAACTGATTTAGCCAGCAAATAGCCGTCTATCAGGGTTTGCAGCCGAAACCAGCCTTCCCAAAGTCGTTCCCATCCGACTCGACC
>NZ_JBEJZY010000153.1:0-1352 GCF_040256935.1 Photorhabdus viridis | reverse complement strand
TTATTAGCATCTGGTGCAAGTAGATGGAGGGGAAATAAAGGATCGCCCCCAACCATTCCCAATCCAGAATAAGTTTCAATAAGTAAAAACTCATTAGTACTGTAGCAACCAACCCAATAATCCTGATCTTTGTTGTATTCGCCGGAATCGCTAATCTGATTTCTCTATTCCATTATAATTGTAGCTAATTCAGCGGAAAAAGTACTCAAGGTTAAATGGCCTGCGTCTGGTTGAGTTCCAGACGCAGGTATCATTAGCCGCCTAGTGTGACCTGTCCAACTTTTGGGGGCAGGTCATATTCATACTGGGGTTAAAATTATAGATTTACTATTTTTACTAAAGTGATTTTCTCCTCAAGAAAAATACATTCTGGAATATCGTTATATATATATATTTCATCTCCCAAATTAAGCAGGCTAATCTGACCATAATTATAAAAAATAAAACTAAAGCCAATGACACATTGCTCAATTTCAGAGTAAATAGCATTAAAACAAGATAACTTCTGTCCTATCAATCCATTGAATATTGAATGTTGGGATATATCCTTAATTATTTGTTTCCCGTATTCACCTAAGTCACTCTCGATCATCGGCTTATTGCATACAGCTAGTGATGAGCCGTCTTGACCGCAAGATATCTTCCTTGATATACCAGCCCCTTCAAATTCGAAAAATAATTCTTGAGGGTGCTCTATATCCTCTACATGTAGCATATAGACTAATCCCTGAACAGATTTAAGGTGGTTGCCAATAATGCCCATTCCCCAATCATGGGCTTCTTTAGAGATAATATTCAACGAGGTTCTCCTTTTAGGGCATTTTTGACAGAAGTATTATTAACCCCATCTTTTAGTATAGTAACAAAAGTTCCGTCTGGTTTAGTAACAACAACATCATTACCCTTTATTTTGAAGAACACACCACCTCTTGTTCCATTAGGGCCCTGTCCAGCAAAAACTCCTGGGATTGTTTTATCTGCGTTGTTACCTATATCATTTATTTTATCCAGCAGCATTTTTCTATCTGTAGCATTTGATGCATTACCGCCAAAATCTTCAACATGCTTTCCAAGTTTTTTTCCTAACTGAACATCATCAACTTTGAAAACACTTCCTGCTCCAACTCCATTACTGGGAAGTGATGTAGTTCCTGGTTTTGGTAACTGTCTTATTTCATCACTGGCCTTATTGATAAGTTTAGAGGCTTCCCCAACGTTGCCTTTTTGTAAGGCTTTCTCTACCGCTTTGATGGTCTTCCCAGCGGCATCACCTGCACCGGGAATAATGGCTATCGCGGCGACCAGATAATCTAATGCACTCTCAGCCTCGACAAGACCTTTAATATCCCCGA
>NZ_JBEJZY010000151.1:0-1372 GCF_040256935.1 Photorhabdus viridis | reverse complement strand
GAAGACCGGGCCAGTCACGCTTTTTCTGGGCGAAGATCAAAAACTGGCGTCTTTACTGACGAAATACCTGGATCAGTCGCTAGACAACATTTATCTGAAAACATCCCTTGCCGAGAAGGAGATGTGGCTGTCTATCAAGAGCGCTCCACGTATGAAGGGAAATCTGGTCCTGCCGAGACCCCATGACTATTTCTGGCCGTTGCAGGTATTATACGAATACCTCTATCTGCCACATGTTAATGACTTGATGTCATTTGATTTATCGGCGGAGATCTCTAAGCTCCCTTTAGGCGAGGATAAGCAATTTACCCTTACCCTGGAATTCAACTGCAATATTCCCATCGAGGACATCACACCCGCCTTTATTCCTCACTGCGTACCGGTTATCAACCTGTCTTCGGCAAGAACAAAACCGATAATATTTGAAAAGGACAAATCGTGTTATGTATTACCGGCAGATGAAATTTTCAGTATTGATAACGTTAAACTCCACTCTGAACCTGAAGAAATATCCAGCGGATCAGGTCGCCGTGTTCCTCTTATCAATAGCGCGCAACTGACGGCCCACCATTTTGCCGAACCCAGTGACAACATATTGCTTTTTGACCATATACGAGAGGAATTGCCATTTGGCGGCAGTCAAATTACTCTCACATTTTATGATCATCAGGCAAAACCCGTCACAGCGCACCATCATCACGATTTTTACTGCCAATATCAGAAATTTGATACCCAGGCACACACACTGGACATCGGGCAAATCTGTATATCCGACGAGGAGATACCCAGCCATATTCAGGCCAAAAATATCGTGGCAGCATCAAAAGATTTTCCGGCCGTAGTCAACAGTCATCAGCATTGGCCGATACTCTCCCTGTTGTCGATTGGGCCCTTTTTTCTCGGTCATATTGATTCCGTCAGATCTCTGGTCAAACAACTTAATACCTTCGCGCATCTGGACGCCCCGCGTAGCCGGCATATTCAGCGCATGGCCGATGGTCTCAATCACATCCATATCGAGCCACACTACCGTCTGGTCAAGGGTATCCCCGTGAGAGGCCAAAAAATCACGCTTCGTATGACACCCGGAAATTATGAACATGAAGGCGAAATGTATACCTTTGCCAAGACATTACATACCGCTTTTTCCCTCTGCCTGGTCGAAACAAGCTTTCACATATTAACTGTCATCAATGATGACACCGATGAACACTGGGAATTTTACAATATGCCCGGGCACCAGAAGCTCATGTAACATAACGAGGAAAAACCATGAAAACCGGACTCCGCTTTTCCTGCACTATCGGCAACCTGGCCCCCATGACTTTTGCGGTCGTCAATTTTACGTTAGATGAAGCGCTCTCATCGTTAT
>NZ_JBEJZY010000150.1:0-1375 GCF_040256935.1 Photorhabdus viridis | reverse complement strand
TTCAGTGACCGATAACGGTACCTGACGCCAAACCACCTGCGCCGGCTCTGATAATCCTTGCCAGATAAAGGCCGTACGCAGAATATCGTGACGATCAACCACCTGTTGCACTGCCGCCAAATAACGGTCCAGCAGAGTCCGTTCAGCAAAGGCCATCTGACTGACCAACAGATACGGATCCCCTTCGTTTGCCAGTAAGTGGTGGAACAAAATACCGTCCTGCAATGGTGACAGAGCATAGATATCCTGAATATGGGTCACCCCGCCCGGCACCTGTCTGACGATGCGGTCAATGTCATCCTGAGTCAGATCGATCAACGGCAATACCTCTGGGGTGAGTGTCGTCGTCGCTGATGTAATGACGTTAGGCGGCACTATCACGGCCTGGTGCTGTCCCAATGTTTGGGCTAAATCTGACAGCATTGGAAACTGGAACAGATCACGCGCCGTCAGGGTCAACCCTAGGTTACGCAGGCGTTCAATCATCCGTATAGCGAGTAATGAATGGCCACCCAGGGCAAAGAAATTGTCATACCGGCTGATCTGTTCAATCCCCAGTAATTCACGCCAAATCGCCGCCAGGGCGATTTCCGTTTCGCCCTGGGGCGCTTCGTAAACTTGATAAGCAAAGGCTTCATTGTCCGGGGCCGGCAATGCCCGGCGATCCAATTTACCATTCGGCGTCAACGGCAACGCATCCAGCCGCACAAAAGCCGACGGCACCATGTAGTCAGGCAGCTGAACACTCAGATGGTCACGCAGGCTATGAATCAATCCCTCATCCGCCGGTGCCACCACATAGGCCACCAGCCGTTTCTCCGGCCCGTCACCCTGTGCCAGTACTACCGAGTCACTCACGGCCGGGTGTTCCAGCAACCGGGCTTCAATTTCCCCCGGTTCAATCCGAAATCCGCGGATTTTCACCTGCTGGTCGTTGCGGCCCAGAAACTCCAGATTGCCATCCGGCAGGTAGCGAGCTAAATCTCCGGTGCGGTACATACGCGCCTCCGGGTTGTCACTGAACGGATCGGGCAGGAACCGTTCCGCCGTCAGATCAGGGCGATTGAAGTAACCCCGCGCTACCCCCGCCCCGCCGATATAAATTTCACCCACCACGCCCAGCGGCACCGGCTGACCATAAACGTCCAGCAAATAAAGGCCGGTGTTAGCTATCGGACGCCCGATACTTTCAATAATCCTGTCACCCCGCGGTATCGACAACCAGGCAGAATACGTTGTCGTTTCGGAAGGCCCATAGAGATTGCATAACCGCTGTACCGGCGTTTCTGCAAAAATCTGTTCAATCAGGGTACGTTTAAGCGGTTCACCCGCCAGATTGACGGTATGAACCGACGCCATCAGCGCCTGAGCCTGC
>NZ_JBEJZY010000149.1:0-1402 GCF_040256935.1 Photorhabdus viridis | reverse complement strand
GTTGTAAGGTTAAGCCGCTCGGTTCATTAGTACTGGTCAGCTCAATGCATCGCTGCACTTACACACCCAGCCTATCCACGTCTTCGTCTTAAACGTTCCTTCCGTGACCTTAAAGTCAAGGGAAGACTCATCTCAAGGCAAGTTTCCCGCTTAGATGCTTTCAGCGGTTATCTCTTCCGCACTTAGCTACCGGGCTATGCCATTGGCATGACAACCCGTACACCAGCGGTGCGTCCACTCCGGTCCTCTCGTACTAGGAGCAGCCCCTTTCAATCTTCCAACGCCCACGGCAGATAGGGACCGAACTGTCTCACGACGTTCTAAACCCAGCTCGCGTACCACTTTAAATGGCGAACAGCCATACCCTTGGGACCGACTTCAGCCCCAGGATGTGATGAGCCGACATCGAGGTGCCAAACACCGCCGTCGATATGAACTCTTGGGCGGTATCAGCCTGTTATCCCCGGAGTACCTTTTATCCGTTGAGCGATGGCCCTTCCATACAGAACCACCGGATCACTAAGACCTACTTTCGTACCTGCTCGAGCCGTCACTCTCGCAGTCAAGCTGGCTTATGCCTTTGCACTAACCTCACGATGTCCGACCGTGATTAGCCAACCTTCGTGCTCCTCCGTTACGCTTTAGGAGGAGACCGCCCCAGTCAAACTACCCACCAGACACTGTCCCCGATGCGGGTCACGCACCTGGGTGAGAACATCGAACATTCAAGGGTGGTATTTCAAGGATGGCTCCATGCAGACTGGCGTCCACACTTCACTGCCTCCCACCTATCCTACACATCAAGGCTCCATGTTCAGTGTCAAGCTATAGTAAAGGTTCACGGGGTCTTTCCGTCTTGCCGCGGGTACACTGCATCTTCACAGCGAGTTCAATTTCACTGAGTCTCGGGTGGAGACAGCCTGGCCATCATTACGCCATTCGTGCAGGTCGGAACTTACCCGACAAGGAATTTCGCTACCTTAGGACCGTTATAGTTACGGCCGCCGTTTACTGGGGCTTCTATCAAGAGCCTCGCCTTGCGGCTAACCCCATCAATTAACCTTCCAGCACCGGGCAGGCGTCACACCGTATACGTCCACTTTCGTGTTTGCACAGTGCTGTGTTTTTAATAAACAGTTGCAGCCAGCTGGTCTCTGCGACTGGCTTCGGCTCCGGGCGCTACGCCCTTCACCTGCTGCCAGCGTGCCTTCTCCCGAAGTTACGGCACCATTTTGCCTAGTTCCTTCACCCGAGTTCTCTCAAGCGCCTGAGTATTCTCTACCTGACCACCTGTGTCGGTTTGGGGTACGATTCAATGTCACCTGATGCTTAGAGGCTTTTCCTGGAAGCCGGGCATCAACCACTTCACCGCCGTAGCGGCTCGTCATCACGCCTCAGTGTT
>NZ_JBEJZY010000148.1:0-1402 GCF_040256935.1 Photorhabdus viridis | reverse complement strand
GCCGCTGGCATTGTTCGACCCGGCCGGGAAACGGGTGTGGCGGCAGCCGAAACAGTCGCTGTACGGGCTGCGTCTGGCGGAGCAGGATGAAAACCCGCAGCTGGATCCGGGACTCCGATTTGCCGGGCAACTTTTTGATGAGGAAAGTGGTTTATTCTCTAATCGGTTCAGGTATTATTTGCCGGAAGGCTGTTGTTACCTCAGCCCTGATCCTCTGGGGTTAGCAGGAGGAGTAAATCCTTACAGTTACGTGCATAATCCGACGGGTTGGATCGACCCGCTGGGGCTAGCGGGGTGTTCGACATTAACGGTTAATAAGCCAAAGATTTTAAGCAACCCTAACTTATCTGATGCAGAAAGGAAGTTTCTTGAGAGAGAATTTAGGATAAAACAAAATGCATTAAGCAGAGCGGCTAAACGAGGTGAATTAGTTTGGTCTCCAGGCACACATGATATAAGGATTTCATCTTTACAAAATTCTTATAGAAAAGCAGTGGCAGAACGCTATGAAAGAATGTTCAATAAGGCCCCTGATCTATCAAAACTTAATGCTGACCATCCAGTAGACCTTATAGTAGGTGGTTCTGCAACACAAGGGCTAAAAATGCTCAATGAGTCCATTAATAAAAGTGTTGGTAGCTCTTTGAAAAATGCTGGCAGGAAAGCAGGATTAAAAGCTGGCGATAAAATTAGTGAAATAATATTCATTTAAGGATGATTTCAATGAACGATTCTTTTTTTTTCACAACGGATACAGCAACTTTAGCTATATTTGATTTACAAGCAATAAAACACAGAATAACAGATACTCCTGATTGGTGGAGTATTCCAGACGATGAATTAAAAGAAGTAAATGAAGGCAATATTGCTTTTTTTGGCTTAAGAGATGATGGTGGTTATATAATTGAAATTATTGATAATATTGAACAGCCAGATATTAGTTTGAACATAAAGGCACCATCGGGAAAAATATTCATTGGTGCCGGGGAAGATACCACAGGAGGAGATTTAGAACCTGATGATTCAGAATATATTTCAGGAAAGAAGATATCTTTAGAAAAAGGAAATTATCTGATTTTATTAAAGAAAAATGAAAACAACATACAGATATCATTTATAAAAAGTCAGTATTTTTTAAATAACCTTCAGGAGCCTATTAGATTAGGTTAATTCAAGTAGGGCAGAAGATCTTACAGATCTTCTGCCCTGATTAATGATCTACCGTGGCGCATACCCACGGTAAGCCAGAGCGGATTGGAGCTTAGAGATCGCAACCTTAATCTGATACGCCTCCTCGTCATTCACGGCACAGGCGCGTATCTCTGCCCAGTTCAACCGCTTAACCAGTTGCGCCAAGGACAGTTAATGGCATTTAATCGAAAATTATTAACCGTTAATAGCA
>NZ_JBEJZY010000147.1:0-1406 GCF_040256935.1 Photorhabdus viridis | reverse complement strand
AGCCAGATGGTGATTTTTCATCATATTTGCCGCTTTCAGCGTCTCGACAATTACCGCTTGGTTTTCGTCAACAATTGCGCGAGATAATTTATGCTGGAAATCGGCGCGGGCGTTGGCTACCCGCTCGTGAACTGCCGCAAGTTGTATTCGGGCTTTACGTCTGTTTGCGCTCCCCTTTCTCTTACGCGAAAGGGCTTTCTGCTTCCGGCGCAGATTGTGACTGACATTGATAAGGTGGCGCGGATTGGCAATCTTATTGCCGTCCGATTTGATGGCAAAATGCGTCAGCCCCATATCCAGCCCTGTAACGTTTGATATCAGTGCTGGTTTCGTAGGTGCTTCCATTCCGTCATCACAGAGTAACGATGCGTAGTATTTTCCGGTTGCGCTGCGGCTCAATGTGATACTTTTCAGCGTTCCCGTAATTTCACGATGTAAACGAGCTTCAATCGGCAAGATTTTCGGGATTTTGAGCGCACCATCAATGACTTTGATTCCAACACAATGATAGCTAGATTGCTTTCCGTGCTTACTTTTAAACGTCGGGAAACGGGCTTTCAGTTTCGGATTGAAAAAGTTGGAAAAGGCCACTTCGAGATTAATCACCGCCTGCTGTAACGCTATGGAATCATACTCTTTAAGCCAGGCGTATTTACGGGATTTTTTTGCTACGGCCAGTAAAGGTTTCAAGTCGTTACGGGGGCTTAAACTCACCCCGTGCCGCTGGTAAGCCTGTTTTTTAATGTGAAGAGCTTTGTTGTACGCAAAACGCACCGCACCGAACTGGGCATTGAGAAATTCCGCCTGTTCCGGTGTCGGGTAAATACGTACTTTCGTGGCTCTTAACATAATCAGCGCTCATTGATATACTTCTGTTATTTTAACAGGTTAACGGAATATATCAATTGAGTAATCATGATGATTTGCTGGAGGGGTTCCTCCGTAAACGGCATAGTGTCAGCAAACTGGTTGTACACCTGATTTTTACCACAAAATACCGCCGAAAATTGTTTGACGGACGAATGATAGAGCAGTTGCGTGATGCTTTTTGTTCTGCTGCCGGAAAGCTCGAATGCGAAATAATTGAGATGGACGGGGAGCCAGATCATGTACACCTGCTGGTTGCCTACCCGCCAAAGCTTGCTGTCAGTGTGATGGTCAATAATTTGAAATCGGTATCATCACGTCTGCTACGCCAGCAGAACACGCATTTACGGATGCAAAGTAAAACCGGACTTTTGTGGTCAAGATCGTACTTTGTCTGTAGCTCCGGAGGGGCAACGATTGAAACGCTCAGAGCCTACGTTCAGAGTCAGTCAACGCCAGATTGATCTTTAAAGCCCTGCGGGCTTTTCGCCTTATATCCCCGCCCGCACTGGGCGAGGGTTTACGGCGTTTTTCGCTAA
>NZ_JBEJZY010000146.1:0-1418 GCF_040256935.1 Photorhabdus viridis | reverse complement strand
GACCTCAATCGGCAATCAATAGATTACTGGAAAATAACGTCATCAAAACTTCCAGAAAAATAAACAGGAAAATATAACCTTAACACGCTATACAGATAACGCGGTAGGGATCGAGGAAAACTGGCCATGATAAATATGAAATGCGATGGTAATGAACTTTCAATATGAAAATAGTAAAAATCACGCTGTTATTGTTATTTTCGTATTTTATTTACTGGGCGTTAGGCGATACCTTTTTTAACTGGCTTTTTCCTTTTTCATCTGCTGGAAAAGAACAGTTGATTACCGTGGAAGGCGTCGTGCCGAAATACACAAAACCGTATGTATCCGCGGAATATATCTCAAAAAACTGTCTTGAGTATCAGTTGGACGCAGGAATGTCGCCTTTTAAAGTACCGACTTATTATGGATTGGATTTGGATGTAAAAGCCGATCCGCAAACCGGTTATTTTCAGGCGAAATTACCTTTCAATGGCGGAGGGTGGTGCAAATGGAAAATCAATCGGGCGTTTGTGGCGGTGGGTTATACCGATGTTAGTCATCTGGTAAAAGATGCTGTGCCCTATGGGGGACCGGGTTTAACCGCCTTTATCAACGATGCAGCGCGAACAAATTATTCCGCAGCCTCTGAGACTCGTGCATTGAATACGATAGACTTTAGCCCGGTTATTTACCCTGTGTTGAGAATAGTTGAAGGACAGCCAAAAAGAATTTCCTTACAGGGTGTGGTGAGTTTGTTTCCTTTTCGGCTGAAACTAACTCCAGGAGCGGAATGGAAAATTACCTTTAAGCCTAAACTGGATGAAACCAAAATGCCGAAGATAACCATAACTGACGGGAAGGGGGAATGGGTTGAATATCCGAATGGCCGAATTGACCTCAATCGGCAATCAATAGATTACTGGAAAATAACGTCATCAAAACTTCCAGAAAAATAAACAGGAAAATATAACCTTAACACGCTATACAGATAACGCGGTAGGGATCGAGGAAAACTGACCATGATAAATATGAAATGCGATGGTAAGGAACTTTCAATATGAAAATAGTAAAAATCACGCTGTTATTGTTATTTTCGTATTTTATTTACTGGCGTTAGGCAATACCTTTTTTAACTGGCTTTTTCCTTTTTCATCTGCTGGAAAAGAACAGTTGATTACCGTGGAAGGTGTCGCGCCGAAATACACAAAACCGCATGTGTCGGCAGAATATATTTCAAAAGATTGTCTTGAATATGAGCTTGATGCAGATATATCGCCTTATAAGGTGCCAACCTAACCAAGGCTATATTACTCATTTACCTAACCACTAACACCAGAAATAAGGAGTCCCTATGAACGATGGATTACATTTTCTCTGTCAGGTTACCGATTTGCCGGAGAAAACATTTGCGGTAGCGGAGTTCTCTTTACAGGAGG
>NZ_JBEJZY010000145.1:0-1457 GCF_040256935.1 Photorhabdus viridis | reverse complement strand
GCCATTGTCGGCACTGTCCCCTGCCTGCATCCGTCCAAACAACACCGTGCCGAACACCACTTTCTCCTGCCCGCTGGTACGCGACAACACCTGCGCCCAGGCCAGATGACATAAAGCCGCCAGACTGACGCCCAAACGCCGAGCCTGACTACGCAGACGATCATTCAGCTCAGGTGCCAACATGCGGTGGGATTCCGTCACCTGCGAACCATCACGGTGCACCTCCGTCAAACCAAACGGCAATGTCGGTTCATCTACCTCAGCTAACAGCTCAGTAAAGAAACGAGTGTGTTCTTCCTGACTGACCCCCAACTGGGCCTGCGCCACCAGATTGCGGAACGGTGTTGGCGCAGGCAGACGGTCCTCCTGCCCCGTCAGATACATCTGGACTTCCCGGTGCATCACTTCCATCGTTTCATGGTCACCAATCAGATGATGCAGCAATTGCAGAACAATCCAGCGGCCATCGGCTTCCTGCGCCACCACAAAGCGCAATAACGGTGCCTTGCTCAGGTCGAGACGATGATGACGAGGGTCAAAACGTTGCATTAACTGATCGCAAACCCGTCCGTCAGTCGGATCCAGAGTCAGTTCCATTACCGATAATGTGGCTTGACGCCAAACTACCTGAGCCGGCACAGATAATCCTTGCCAGATAAAGGCGGTACGCAGGATAGCGTGGCGATCAACCACCTGTTGCACTGTCGCTAAATAACGGTCTAGCAAGGCGCGTTCAGCAAAAGCCATCTGACTGACCACCAGATACGGATCCCCTTCATTTGCCAATAAATGGTGGAACAAAATACCGTCCTGCAATGGCGACAGGGCATAGATATCCTGAATATTAGCCACCCCGCCCGGCACTTGCCTGACGATACGGTCAATGTCAGCCTGAGTCAGATCGATCAGCGGCAACATCTCTGGGGTGAGCGTCGTCGTCGCTGACGTAATGACATTCGGCGGCACCACCACAGCCCGGTGCTGCCCCAATGTTCGAGCCAGTTCAGACAACACCGGCGACTGGAACAGGTCACGCACCGCCAACGTCAGCCCCAGGTTACGCAAGCGTTCAATCATCCGTACCGCGAGCAGTGAATGACCGCCCAGTGCGAAGAAACTGTCGTGCCGGCTGACCTGTTCAATGTCCAGCAACTCACGCCAAATGGCCGCCAATGTGACTTCTTTCTCTCCTTGCGGCGCCTCATAGATCTGACGGGCAAAAGCCTCGCTGTCCGGCGCCGGCAGCGCACGACGATCCAACTTACCGTTCGGGGTCAACGGCAACGCATCCAGCCGCACAAAGGCTGACGGCACCATATAGTCCGGTAAAGTTGCACTCAGATGAGCACGCAGGCTATTCGCCAGCCCCTCGTCCACGGGTGCCACCACATAAGCCACCAGACGCTTATCCTGCGCTTCTCCCAACGCCAATACCACCGATTCACATACCGCCGGGT
>NZ_JBEJZY010000144.1:0-1471 GCF_040256935.1 Photorhabdus viridis | reverse complement strand
AACCGGCGCTAACGGCGAGATATCCCTGACGCTGGGCACACAACAGTGGGGTATCCGGGGCCTGTCACAGGTGAAAGCCGGGGCGGCGGTGATGAAAGTGAATGTTCAGGTCGTTGATACTGACAGCGGCGTGATGTTCGCCGACAGCGTGGACATGATGAGCGCCCGCAGCCGGGGCGGGTATGCGCGGCTGGCCGCCACCGAACTGGGGCTGGCCGAAGGTGACCTGCGCCGGGCGCTGGGGCAGGTGTTGCTGGTACTGGAACAGTGTCAACAGGCCGGCGTCAGTGAACAAACCGAAACCCCACCGGTTCCCGAACTGAGCGAGGACCAGCGGGCCGCGGCGCTGGCGTTGCTGCAAGAGCCGAAACTGAGTGAGCGCATCATCACTGACTTAGCCGCCTGTGGCGTGGTGGGCGAATCCACTAACCTGCTGGCCGGTTACTTAGCCGCCGTCAGTCGCAAGCTGGACCGTCCGCTGGCCGTGCTGATACAAAGCAGCAGTGCCGCCGGGAAAAGCTCACTGATGGATGCGGTCCTCAATCTGATACCGGAAGAAGAACGGCTGCAATACAGCGCCATGACCGGCCAGAGTCTGTTCTATCTGGGGGAAACCAATCTCCAGCATAAAATCTTAGCCATTGCCGAAGAGGAAGGCGTCAGGCAGGCCGCCTATGCGCTTAAGCTGTTGCAAAGCGACGGCGAACTGACCATTGCCAGCACCGGTAAAGACGATGCCAGCGGGAATCTGGTCACCAAACAGTACACGGTGAAAGGACCGGTGATGCTGATGCTCACCACCACCGCGATTGATGTCGATGAAGAGCTGTTAAACCGCTGTCTGGTGCTGACGGTAAACGAATCGCGGGAACAGACCGAAGCTATCCACGCCTTGCAGCGCCATAAGCAAACCCTCGAAGGCTTACTGGCCGAAAATGAAAAGGCGTATATCACCGAACTGCATCAAAACGCCCAGCGGTTGTTGCGCCCGCTCAATGTGGTTAACCCTTATGCCTCACAGTTAACGTTCATGAGCGATAAAACCCGCACCCGGCGCGACCACATGAAATATCTTACCCTGATACAAAGTATCGCCCTGCTGCATCAGCACCAGCGGACGGTGAAGACCGCGGAACACCGGGGCAAACGGCTTGAATATATCGAAGTCACCAAAGAAGATATCCGCCTGGCGAACCGGCTGGCCCACGAGATATTAGGCCGTACGCTGGATGAGATGCCGCCCCAGACCCGAAAACTGTTGCTGCTGATACAGCAAATGGTGAAAGACACAGCGGCAGCGCAACAACGCCCGGTGAAAGATATCCGCTTTACCCGCCGGGATATCCGCAGTTATACCCACTGGAGTGACAGCCAGCTTAAGCTCCACTGTCAGCGCCTGAGTGACATGGAATACCTGCTGACACACGGCGGCAGTCGCGGCCATCTGTTGCAATATGAACTGCTCTGGAAT
>NZ_JBEJZY010000143.1:0-1471 GCF_040256935.1 Photorhabdus viridis | reverse complement strand
AGGGTCTGACTCCGGTAGCTTATGCGTGATTTTATCATCGGCGATATGTAACCAGCCTTTACCATACGCCTTTCCCGGCAACAGTTGTAAAGGACCGGGCGACTGAGCCATGACAGCGGTCATCTCCGCGCCATTACTGCCGACAACCAGCCCAGTCACACCATCTTCACCGGTTTTCATTCTTTTATAGGCCGTCGGGGCACCAGTATCCGGCATCACACCGTGCACAATCCCTAAAATTTTATCCCGACCATTCAGTTTTTCTGAATAATAGCGGGCAACCAGCCCGCCCATAGAATGAGTGACTAAAATCACCTGCTTGGTTGCACAACGTTTACCATAGTAGGCTAAAACCTCATCAACATATTTCGCCAACCTTTTGGCAGAATCCACATTGGATTGCAGCCAGTTATAGCCCATCACATGCACCGGGTACATAAAGCGATAACTATGTTTAACCTCTTCCTGGGTCAGCGGCTCTTCACCTAACTCAGCACTCAGATCCATACCGACCATTTGCTGCCGGAGCGTTTTCCTCCCCTGACCTTCTATGCAATATTCAAACACCTGACGTTCATCATCCAACACATCCTGAAGCCAGGGCAAAAAATCCCCATAACTCATATGTCCCACTTCTCCCCAACCCCGCTGCCGACAACTGGGAAATTTATTCTTTTCGGTGTGGTCAGGCGTGATATCCCCGGAGCCATCAACTATGGTGTTAGTAGGATCTAATGTATCTTTTCTGTAAGAAGCGCTTTTAAGCCCCCAAAGTAAAACCTCTGGGCTATATATCGCGTTTAACCGCCAGACTGACTTACCCTCTGTCGATTTTAAGTTACTCCCCATGACTCCCGGCAGAAAAATCACCGGGATCACTTTAGTTGCATATTTCAGACAGGTCGCCACCAGGTTTTCTTCAATTCTGGCATTGGGCACGTTGTAATACGGAAAACCGTATTCATCATATTCAGGATGAATATAAATTTCATTTTCAGTAGGCTCGCTCATCATTTACTCCTCATCTTTTATTTTTAATTTGCCTATTTCCACACCCGCCTGCTTTTGCAGAGGGCTTTTTCCATCCTGCGCGGTGGACAATAAACGGTTTCCCGCATCATCTGCCTGTAACAGCATTTTCTGACTGGCTAATGGCGTAGTGTCACAGGCACTCACGGCCTTCGGCGTCACGGCATAATTAGCCGTCTGCCATTGCTGTACAGCCTGATTGACACTCTGCCCGCCAAACTTCTCCCACACCGCCGCCCGCTGGATAATGTGATCAGGTGCCCCACTTTCCACCTGCCCGTTGCCAATACGGATATATCCCCCGCCACAGGCCAGCAAGATCTCCTCTTTAGCACTGATGATCACTTTGCCTTCATGACTGCTTACCGTGATGTCTTTCAGCGCTTCCAGCCCCATCGCATCACCCTGCGCCTGAATATCTACCCGACCTTGACTGGCAAAC
>NZ_JBEJZY010000142.1:0-1542 GCF_040256935.1 Photorhabdus viridis | reverse complement strand
ATTCCTCCCGAAGAGGGCGTGCCGGGCACTATTCCGCAACCCCTGACAAAAAATCCACCGCTTCTCAGCACTTCCCGCTGGTCGTTTTTACCCAGCTATGAAGACTGGGTTATCCTCGGACAGGAAGTGGCTGGTCTGACCGAAAATGGGTTGAGTTATGTCCGCGACAGTACCCGGGAGCTCCTTGCCCAGTTTGGTACTTGGTTCAATCAAGCCGGCAAGTGGGTGTGTGAAGAAATTATTGACCCGATAAGCCATCAGGTCAGCTACGCGTTTTCCTGGGTCAGTGAACAAACAGGGAAAATCGTGACCTGGACGGAGAGTGAGATAAAAGCTCAGTGGCAGACTGTACAACAGGGCTCAGATATCACCCTGGAAGAGCTCAAAAACATGAGCTGGATGCAAATATTAAAAGAGGTAGGTGAAGGAATGCTGGAAGTGGTTGTGATTGTTGCCGGCGTTGCCGTTGTTATTCTTGTCACCCTTGCCGTCGCTGCTGCACTGATTGCACTGGTGGAAATTTTAGCCGCTGCCGCCTCGGTGAGCGCCGCCGCGTTAGCTGCCGTCCTGGCTATATTGGCGAGTGTGACATTCGCCACTGCCTCATAATTCACGGAGAAAATGATGGAAACTGTAGATTACTTTGACCAGTTGAGATCACAACTGACCGCTTTTCTTTTTATCAATGGCGATGGACTGACTATTTCCCGCCTGGGTATCTCAATAACCCTGTTTTTTAAACAGGGCTACACGCTGGAGAAAAAGCAACGCATTCTGGCCTGTTATCGTCGTTTTCGCGAAGAATTTGGCACTCAGCTGTGTTTTCATCGTCATGAGCTGAAAGGGTTAAAAAAATATTCACCGGAAAATATTGCCAAAGTGGAAGAAGGCATTCTTAGCCAGAAAAAAAACCAGCCTTGTGGTTGGGTGGTCAGTGATGCCAAAAATGAAGATGAGGCACCTCATTATCTGATGCGTTACCTGGATTCCGATGAAGCTAATGGTGATAATAGTAGTTCATACCTCAGTCTGGTGTTGCCCTGGGATTATCTAAAAGAACCAGAGGGCATGACTCGTTTTATGGCCTGGTTGGATTTTCTATGTGACCAGCTCGAACCCGACAGTGGAGACTGTGGCTACTGTCTGGTCCTGCCCAAAGATTACTATGACTACTTTCCTTTAGAGTACCAACTGGCGCAACGTTATCCTGCCCTGCAAGTGAACTCCGCAGTGCATACAGCTAAATTACAGTATGAGCATTCCATCCGTGGCATTAACTGGATCACCTTGCTATCCAAACGTTTTGTAGGACGCCTGGGCGGCGAAGTCTGGATACGCAAAACACTGGCGCGCTACCCGGATGTAGTGATTAGTTCTTACCCCAATGGTCTGATGATACGGGCGGGTCAATACCCGGATCTGACACCGCTACCGGGCAGTGTCCCGGAGAGTTATTTTGCCATTAACCAACTGATACGTCCGATACGGGTGATCCCCCGTGAAGGTCATTCTCTGCATTTTTATGGGGCGGGTCATTTTAAT
>NZ_JBEJZY010000141.1:0-1572 GCF_040256935.1 Photorhabdus viridis | reverse complement strand
CCTCATGGTAGTGATAGCGGGCCATCACCGCCTGTAAGCCGTCATCGGTACGCAGGATGTCAGTGAGCTGCCCGTGCGGGTTATACCGCAGGGACAGGACCGGCCCGTCACCCGGAACATTACGAACATTACAGAAGACCAGAAGATCTGGTGATTGTGAACTGCCTCTCTAAATCTAGCCATTAAATGTTGAGTCTAATTTTTGAGGGCAGTTCATCTATACTTATTAACTATTCTTTAAAAGAATAGGATTGAAAATAACAAATGTCTTTTTATCTTTCTTTATACCGCACGGCATAACTCCATTTTTAAATATAGAAAATATTTCTTCTAATTTAGAGTCTCGATTAAAAGAAAATAAATATCGATAGATGCTTATCATATTTAACATGTAATTACATTCGTCATTTACATCATTTAGAAAGTTATCGTATTCTATGTTATCAACTAACCCTTGCTTCTTTCTTATAAGATATAATTTTCTTTTTCTAATATTTTCTTTAACTTGATCCTTGGTAGATATTTTTACTCTATCAAGGATATCCTTTTCTGCTTTTTTATAATCCTCATGAAGATAAAATTCGGATACCAGATCAGAGAAAAAATCGCTCCAAACCATATAGTTACTTGGTATGTCTTGATCGAAAAGAAGCTTTAATGCCATATCTTTATTATCAATAATTTCATATTCATTAAATTCTTCAATAGAACCGGATAAAAAATCCGAACTTTTAAAAAATTCAACTGGTTCCATATAAAAACTTATTATCTCACTCATATTGAATTATCCTAAAATTTTACTCCAGAGATCAAAGACTCTTTGTCTGCCTATTTGATTTATGTCTTTCCCAAAAATATTAGTGTTATACATATCTTTGGATCTAATAATATTACTATTCTCCATACCTTTTTTAGCTATATTTTGTATGTTAGTTACTTGTTTTGATATGGCATCAGTTGATTGATTTAGATTTATTTTATCCAGAGCATTTCTCATTGCATCAGTATATCCGTGATGATTACCTTGATGCCTTGCTATTGCACTAACTCCATCATCAACTTTTCTTAAGAACATTCCGTTTGCGGCATTATCAATATCATACCCTATTTTTTTCAAGGCAGGATGGTTTGCTAACTGTTTTGGTATGACATGGTGAGCTTGGTATCCCTTCCAAGTTGTGGATCGTGGTAATCCCATATCTTCCATCATGTTTTTACCTAGTTTAGTAGAGCATCCAGCCAGCCCCAGTGGGTCAACCCATCCGGTCGGATTTTGCACGTAACTATAAAGATTTACTCCTCCTGCTAACCCCAAAGGGTCAGGGCTGAGGTAACAACAGCCTTCCGGCAAATAATAACGGTGCCGATTGTAGCAAAGCCCTGATTCCTCATCAAAAAGTTGCCCGGCAAATCGCAGGCCCGGATCCAGCTGCGGGTTTTCATCCTGCTCCGCCAGACGCAGCCCGTACAGCGACTGTTTCGGCTGCCGCCACACCCGTTTCCCGGCCGGGTCGAACAATGCCAGCGGCTCACCCGTCGGCGCACTCACCGCATACTGGGTCTCAATCGCCC
>NZ_JBEJZY010000140.1:0-1580 GCF_040256935.1 Photorhabdus viridis | reverse complement strand
CGCCATCACGATTAACTATCAGCGATTTATTGCCCAAACGAAATATGATCCGACTATACAGATGATCCAGGAATTTCAGTGCCTGAAAGTGACCTTTGATGGCTGGCGACCAGCGTATTGCTTATTTCTGGAGGCTAAAGCGCGGTATGACCAGTTTTTTAATAGTGAAGGCAAACCCAAAAGTTGGTGGAAAGGTGGCGAATCAGGCAAAAAACAGGCAGAAAGGCATCAAAAAGTCTGTGATGTCCTAGAAGGTACACCTTATGTAGAATGGCATTTTTTACAACCAATTAGTTATGCTTATTTTAAGGTACAGTTTAGCGAGCATAAAAATATCAGTGTTCATTATACCCCTTGCGACAATTTATTTTAATCTGAGGTTAACATGGCAATAATTCGTATGGAAATCAATGTGCGTTATGAACAGCAGAAAACTATTACCACTAATACGGCGTTGATGGATTTGTTTCATATTACACAGCAAATCGATATATTTTTTAGGAAGAAAAAGACATGGTTTTTAAAAGGATATTCTCGGAAAGAGGCATTAAAACATATTGTGTTTGATGAACAGGGACCAACAAAGGGAGCAGTAAGTTATTTTGAAAAATCTTATAAAAAAGATTTTCCTTCGCTTATTGAAGGTATATGGGATGGTGAAAAGGATGAGTTATCTAGTAGTGTTAGTTATAATAAATTGTCAACAAAAGGCCCTAATTGGGTCAGATTAGAACTGAACCTAAAAATTGACAGCAGTCAACTTGATATTTCACGGTTAATTGAATTTGTCAAATACCTAGTGACCAGCCGTGATCTCCCTTATATTCAGGTCGAAACCAACGAATATACATTACGGGATAAACAGGTTTTCCCTGATCGCCTCAGTGTTGGCTGGATGCTTTACCAGCCTTGCATTATTGATAAATCTTATCTGCCTATGGTGGAAGATGTACTTCCTGTCCATCAAAATAATGAACAGATAGGTACTCTGATTGTCACCAAAAAAGGCATTTTTGATGGAAGAAATCAGGACGATATTGATAAATCCAATGATGTTGAAATTCAGTTGTTGAACCTGGGATTATTGCCATTAATTACAGAAGTATGATGGGGATGATGTTATTTACCAATCGAAAAACGGTGGAGAATGTTAATGTCAAAAGCAGTTATTCTGCTGGGTGATACAACAGATCATGGCGGTAAGGTGATTACCGCTATTGATGACTATACTTACAATGGTATTCCTATAGCAGGTAAAGAAGATTTGGTGGAGTGCCCTCAATGCAAAGGGGTTTTTCCTATTGTTCAGGGGGCTGACTTTTTAAAATATAAAGGAAAATCGATTGCGCTTGAAGGAATGCAAACCGCTTGTGGGGCAAAATTAATTGCCAGTCAGCATAAGTTCACTCTTGCCCGTTAATGTGAATTTAATTCGGAGCATTTGAATTCCCGGTCAGGAGCTGAAACAGCAGTTTAAAGATATTCTTTGTATTGCAAAAAATAAGATAAACAGGAGACGTTGATATGCCCATACCGTTACTGGTCCCTGTCGCAGTGGGTGCGGCTGAATATGTTGCCAG
>NZ_JBEJZY010000139.1:0-1606 GCF_040256935.1 Photorhabdus viridis | reverse complement strand
TAATCGTAACCGATAATCGCCGTCGGTTTCAGTGCCCGGTCCGGCAGTCCGTCCAGCCACCGTTTCAGGTTGGCAGCCTCCAGTGCGCTGTCCACTTCTTTGCGTTTACTGATACGTCGGCCAAAGGCATCATAGCGATAACGCCAGCGGGTCCCTTCCGGCGTGATAAACTCGGTCAGCTGGTTATGGGCATCCCAGTGGTAACAGAATGTCCTTGACTGGTACTGATATTTATGCACCGTTTTTTCTACCATTCTGCCGTTTTCATCGTAGCGAAAGGCGTTATCTCCCCGGCGGGCCATCCGGGCCGCCTGATATTCCTGGTATTCCTGAAAGACCGGTTTACTTGTATCTGCCGGTATCTGCCGGTAGTGACCGATATTCTGGTTAGCGTCATAAATGAACTGCTCTTCACGTGCCCAGGGAGTGCCGCTAAAGATAGCCGTCACCACCTGGTCGTTAGTGTTATACCCGTAACGGGTTTCCTGCCAGTGGCCGTCTTTTATACACTCGACATGGTGCGCCTGCGTGTAATACCAGTGACGGTTCACTTCACTGCCAAACGGCGGATGGTGCGGGTCAGCTTCCTGTAACGCCTGTCTGAACCGCACGGAATTGCGTCCGGCGGCCTGATGCGCCAGCAACCCGACCGGCGTGTGATATTGCGCCTGAATAAAGCCGGCTTCACTGCGGCGCACGGTTTCCTGTCCCAGGCCGTCATATTGAATATGCAGCGGCGCGTGGCCTTCCAACCCAAAACGGGTGACCTGACCGAGCGGGCCATATTCCCAGTGCAGAGCCGGCAGGTTGTTCCCCTGTCGGCTGACCGGTAAGCCGCTCAGGGTGTCCCACTCGTGGGTCACCGTCCGCCCGTTAATCGTTTCTGCCGTCAGGTTGCCCGATTCATCGTATTCAAATGCCACCACCGCATCCGGGTTGGTGGCGCGGATAAGCTGGCCGGCGTCGTTATAGTCGTATGTCGTGACCGCGATTAATTGACACTGCTCATCCTCTTCCTGCCAGACTTCCTGCCGGGTCAGGCGGTTTTCCGGGGTGTAGCGCCAGCGTAATAGTTGATTATCCGGGTAACGGGCGGTGATGCGGCGTCCGGCGTTATCGTACTGATACTGAATTGTGCGCCCGGTAAAATCGGTTTCACCGATAATCCGCCCGGCCAGGTCACGGGTGTAACGGTAGGTTTCGCCAGTGGCGTTAGTCACTGCGGTCAGGCGGGTCAGTTTGTCGTAGGCAAAGGTGAGGGTGGTCCCATCCGGGCGGGTGACGCGGCTCAACAGGTCAAAGGCGTCATAGGTGTACCGGGTGGTGCGTCCGGCGCCATCGGTCACTGCTGATACGCGCCGTTCACTGTCGTAGTCAATCGTCTGGCGGACCCCGTCCGGTAAGCGAATTTCACTGACACTGCCCGTCGGGCTGGCATGAAAGTCACTGTGGTGATAGCGGGTCTGTTGATTCAGGGTATCGGTGATGCTCAGGAGTCGGCCCAGTCCGTCAGAGGCCAGTTGCGTGGCGCAGCCGTTCGGGGCAATCACTTCACTTAATTGCTGCTGTTCATAGCCGTAATGCCAGTGGCGGCCATCGGGCAGGA
>NZ_JBEJZY010000138.1:0-1637 GCF_040256935.1 Photorhabdus viridis | reverse complement strand
AGAACGTGCTGACAGCAATGGTCGCGGATGTGACGCAAGCTCTTTCATCTCTGCCTATACTACCTGTCACAGAGCAACAACAATTGCTGATGGATTTCAACGCCACACAGGTGGATTTCCCGCAGGAAGCCCTGATCCATGAATTGTTCGAACAACAGGCAGCGCGCACCCCGGATGTCACCGCCGTGGTATTTGAAGCGCAGTCCCTCAGCTACGGTGAACTGAACCGCCGCGCCAACCGGCTGGCTCATCATCTGCTGACCCTCGGCGTACAACCGGATGACCGGGTTGCCATCTGCGCCGGGCGCAGTCTGGAGATGGTGGTGGGATTATTGGCCATCCTTAAGGCCGGCGGCGCCTATCTGCCGCTTGACCCGGCTTATCCGGCCGAACGGCTGGCCTATATGCTCAGTGATGCAGCGCCGGTGGTTCTGCTGACCCAGTCCGCGCTGGTTGAAATACTGGATAGCAGCCTGCCTACTGTGGTGCTTGACGCCCGCCCGCCGTCTGTCTTTGACGGGACGCCGGACAGCAACCCCGACAACCGGGCTCGCGGACTGACTTCACACCATCTGGCCTATGTGATTTATACCTCCGGCTCTACCGGCCAGCCCAAAGGGGTGATGAACAGCCACCGGGCCCTGTGTAACCGTCTGGTCTGGATGCAGGATACCTATGGCCTGACTCCCGATGACCGTGTCTTGCAGAAAACCCCGTTCAGTTTCGATGTTTCCGTCTGGGAATTCTTCTGGCCTCTGCTCTGGGGGGCCCGTCTGGTGATGGCCCGCCCCGAAGGCCACAAAGACGCGGATTATTTGGCCCGGCTGATTGATACCGCCGGTATCACCACATTGCACTTTGTGCCTTCCATGTTACAGCAGTTTGTGCAGATGGTTGCGCCGGAGCACGCCTGCGCCTCCCTCAAGCGGGTGATTTGCAGCGGTGAGGCCTTGCCGCAAGAGCTGCAACAGCGCTTTTTCTCCCACTTTGAGGCCGAATTGCACAACCTGTATGGCCCAACCGAAGCCGCGATTGATGTCACCTATTGGGTCTGTCAGCGCGAGGATAAACGCCACTTTGTCCCCATTGGCCGCCCGATTGCCAATACCCAACTCTATATTCTGGATACCCAGGGTCAGCCCGCGCCGCTCGGTGTGGCCGGTGAAATCCATATCGGTGGGGCAGGAGTGGCCCGCGGTTACCTGAACCGTCCGGCACTGACAGCGCAACGTTTTATTCCTGACCCGTTCTCCCGCGCCCCGGATGCCCGCCTGTACAAAACCGGCGACCTCGGCCGCTGGCTGCCCGACGGCAGTATCGAATATCTGGGCCGTAACGACTTTCAGGTCAAGCTGCGTGGCTTCCGTATTGAGCTGGGGGAAATTGAAGCGCGCCTGACCCAGTGTCCGGGGGTGGCGGAAGCAGCCGTTATCGCCCGCGAAGATATCCCCGGTGACAAACGGTTAGTGGCCTATGTCCGGCCTCAATCCGGTGTTGCACTGACGCCGGCGGATTTACGCCCGCAGCTGGCACAGCAGCTGGCCGATTATATGCTGCCCAGTGCCTTTGTGATGCTGGCGGCTTTCCCGCTGACCCCGAACGGCAAGCTGGACCGCAAGGCGCTGCCCGCGCCTGAC
>NZ_JBEJZY010000137.1:0-1638 GCF_040256935.1 Photorhabdus viridis | reverse complement strand
TCGATCAGTGGCATCACCTAAACAAACAATACCAGACATTGTGATATCCTCTATTAATTATAGAAATAACCCTAAATAAACCATCAGATATTCAGGAGATAATATTTCATCTCGAGATATCTCATTATTGACTTTAATCTTAAGGGCCCCATACCTTCAAAAACTGAATTAAAAGATAAATAAGCGGCCCACTCAATTCCTTTTCAGTTAAAACAGGATGATAAGGATCAGGTAAATACCATCGCCACAAAGCATAAATAGCCACACCAGACAACAAAATAAGTAAGATATTTCTTTTATTCAATTTTTACCATCCAAACAATCTTGATGATTGAACTTAAAGTACGTATCGATATTTTCTTACCCTTTCCCATCCTGATTTTTAACCTTTATATCCTTATAAAGGGTTTAATTTAAAACGCATGTTATCGAGGATCGAAAGCGCCGGGTCTGACTCTAACGGTCTGACTAATAGCATCCCAGAATGCCACTATTTCATTCTGGGTATAGGCTGTCGGTGTCTCTTCATCATTGACCACCGTCAAATCAAAGACCGGCGTTTTCTTTCCGCCGGTTTTCTCATTTGCCAGTAACGTAAATTGATAACGAGGATCATCACTATCCGGCTGTAATCCCACCGCCAATAATTCCTCGGTATCCAGCCCATTAATTTTTCGCACGCCTTTACGGAAAATATCACCCCGGTACAGAAATGCTTTAATTTGGCCGATACGCTCCAGCATACTGTCTTTTTCCCGGATATAGTTATTCGTTTGTATTCTCACATTCAAATAATTATCCGGGCCAGTTTTATATAATGTACCGATATCTTCTTTATCCCTTTGATTATCTGCAATAAACGCATTGGAAATACAGCTTCCCGCAGTAGTCGGAATTTCCGTTTCTTTACGTCCGTGTATACGAGATAATAAATCCCTCAGTGTAGCTAAATCTTTCTGAGCTGTATTAGCATATACAACAGGGTAGGATGCCCTGTCTTTGTCATAGCGAGCGGCTGAACCATTTGTCGTTTCCATTTCTACTTTAATTGCTACTCCATTACTGTACAAATAAGCCTCCAGTACTCTGAATGCATCATCAACGCTTACATTCTCTATGCGTTCAAAAATAATCCCTTTCATCCCCTGAGGAACAGAGTAAATATTCTTTAAATAGGGCATATCAATCACCTTCACCGTTTTTGTCTGCCGTAGTGCCTGCTCCCGCAATTGAATACGCTGTTCAAAGGCAGGTAAATAGATCCGTTGGGTTTCTACCCAATGATCGTTCACCCGGGAAGCATTCACCGTATCATGATAGTTTTCCGGCAAATCAACCAAATACCGGCCGATACAACGGGTTTGTAAATTCGCTAACAATTTGTCCACAGCTAATTTTTCCTTCTGGTTTAACACAGTATGTGGGGGATAGGGTTGCAACCAGTGCCACACCCCGTAAAATACCAGCACAAGCAAACTGGCAATTATTATGGCAAGCGCTTTTTTTCTATTCATCAGGATAAGCCAAAGATGTTTGTTTAACAGATTGCGCTATTTTAACAATAGCTCGCAGGGTAAAAAAACGGGTATCGTCAGTATCATAGGCACCTTCATGATCAACCTCAGCCCCCAATATTGA
>NZ_JBEJZY010000136.1:0-1640 GCF_040256935.1 Photorhabdus viridis | reverse complement strand
CTCATGACGGTGAAAACGCAGGTGGGTACCAAATTCTTCGCGAAAGCGCCGGTAGCAGGCCAGAATGCGTTGCTTTTTCTCCTGAGTGTAGCCCTGTTTAAAAAACAGGGTAATCGAGAGCCCCAGGCGGGAAACAGTCAGTCCATCACCATTAATAAAAAGAAAAGCGGTCAGTTGTGATCTCAACTGGTCAAAGTAATCTACAGTTTCCATCATTTTCTCCGTTAATTATGAGGCAGTGGCGAATGTTACACTCGCCAATATGGCCAGGACGGCAGCTAACGCGGCGGCGCTCACCGAGGCGGCAGCGGCTAAAATTTCCACCAGTGCAATCAGCGCCGCAGCGACGGCAAGGGTAACGAGGATAACAACGGCAACTTCGGCAATAATCACAACCACTTCCAGCATCTCTTCACCCACTTTTTTCAATATTTGCATCCAGCTAATATTTTTGAGGTCTTCCAGGGTGATATCTGAGCCCTGTTGCACGGTTTGCCACCGGGCTTTTATCTCACTCTCCGTCCAGGTCACGATTTTCCCTGTTTGTTCACTGATCCAGGAAAACGCGTAGCTGACCTGATGGCTTATCGGGTCAATAATTTCTTCACACACCCATTTGCCGGCTTGATTGAACCATGCACCAAACTGGGCAAGGAGCTCCCGGGTACTGTCGCGGATATAATTCAACCCATTTTCGGCCAGACCAGCCACCTCCTGCCCGAGGACAATCCAGTCTTCATAGCTGGGTAAAAACGACCAGCGGGAAGTGCTGAGAAGCGGTGGATTTTTTGTCAGGGGTTGCGGAATAGTGCCCGGCACGCCCTCTTCGGGAGGAATGGGTAAAGCTTCCTCATCAGGAGGCGAACCGGGCGGCAGAGGGGCCAGTGGTATCGGATTTTTATAGTGCTGGGAACCGGGTTGATAATGTTTTCGCCATGCTTCATCGTACTGTTTTTGTTCCTCAGTACGATTATCGCTGATACGCATTACACCAAAGCGGTCTTCGGTTGCAATCTGGATATAATCTATTTCTTGATCTTCGGCAAGTTTATCTCCCGGAAATTTCACCTCAATTAACATTTTTAGATTATCAGGGTGCACGGAACCATCGAAGTAAGTGGCATTCCTGCCCGGCCAGCGGATAGCCTCATCAATTGGAATTTATATGTTGATTTAATAAATATCAAGATTAATATTTTAAAGATGTGTAAATCTCACTTTATAACAGTCACTGCTGTAAATTTTATCGGTGTTTAAGTAACATAATGATTTAATTTATTTCGAAAAGTTTGATTTAAGAAAGATTTCTTTAATCAAGTTATGGTGCCATGATAGCCCAATATCATAAGCTGGAATTAATAGTTAATGAATTGTTAAGAAGGTGAGGAATGTGACGTTATGTTGTTTTGGTCGGGGATTTGATGTCGTATGGAAGCAAGGTATTGTTAGGTCAGGATCTCACTTATTTTGTATGGTTAATTTGATTTTAAATAAACCATAAGGAGGCTTGGAAAACACTTTCTCTCTCGATTCGATGCTATTAATCACGAAGTATTGAAAGCACGATTAATCGCATTAAAAAATTTTTTAAGTAAAAGATGTTACATGGTTGAAAAAGGTTTTCGAAAAGAGAGATAAAT
>NZ_JBEJZY010000135.1:0-1705 GCF_040256935.1 Photorhabdus viridis | reverse complement strand
GTTGCACTACCTGAGCCGTCAGCCCCAGGGCTTCCCCAAAATCCTCCACTGACAGCATTAACGGATAGTTGGTCCGCTCCTGTGCGCCCAGAAATTCAATACCACTGATAATGTCATCCGCCGTTGCCGACAAAGTATTGTGCCGATAATTCAACAGACTATTAAAAAGTGGGAGATCGCCCGGTACACCACTGCAACGCTGGGCCAGCGCCAGTGACGCGTGTTCATGGGTTAATAATCCGGCCAGTCGGGTATGGGCGGCCTGCACGCTGTCCCTTACCGGCGTTTCATCAATATCCAGACGCAGCGGCAGGGTATTGATAAACAGCCCCATGCCACTGTCAACGCCTTCTCCCGCCTGCATACGACCAAACAGCACTGTACCAAACACGACATTCTTCTGACCACTGGTACGCGACAACACCTGCGCCCAGGCCAGATGACACAGCGCCGCCAGACTGACCCCCAAATGCCGGGCCTGACTGCGCAGACGATCATTCAGCTCAGGTGCCAACATGCGGTGGGATTCCGTCACCTGCGAACCATCACTATGCACCTCCGTCAATCCGAACGGCAGCGTGGGTTCATCCACCGCCGCCAGCATATCGGTAAAGAAGCGGGTATGCGCTTCCTGATTCACGCCCAACCGGGCCTGCGCCACCAAATTGCGGAAAGGAACCGGTGCCGGCAGGCTATCCGTTTGATCCGTAAGGTATGCCTGGACTTCGCGGTGTATCACTTCCATCGTTTCATGGTCGCCAATCAGGTGATGCAGCAATTGCAGGACAATCCAGCGGCCATCGGTCTCCTGCGCCACCACAAAGCGCAATAACGGCGCTTCCCCCAAGTCGAGACGATGATGATGCGGATCAAAGCGCCGGGTTAACTGGTCACTGATCGCGCCGTCAGCCAGATCCAGTGTCAGTTCCATCACCGACAAGGTCGCCTGACGCCAGACCACCTGTGCCGGTACGGATAATCCTTGCCAGATAAAAGCGGTACGTAAGATATCATGCCGATCAACTGCCCGTTGAACCGCGGCCAGATAACGATCTAACAGAGACCGGTCAGCAAAGGCCATCAAACCCGTCAACAGATACGGATCCCCTTCGTTTGCCAGTAAGTGGTGGAATAAAATACCGTCCTGCAACGGCGACAGGGCATAGATATCCTGAATATTGGCTACCCCGCCCGGCACCTGTTCAACGATACGGTCAATCTCAGCCTGAGTCAGATCAATCAGCGGCAACATCGCCGGCATCAGTGTCGTATCTGCCGGGGTGATAACGTTAGGCGGCACGGTCACCGCCTGATGCTGTCCCAGTGACCGGGCCAGTTCAAACAGCACCGGAAACTGGAACAGATCACGCGCCGTCAGGGTCAACCCAAGGTGACGCAGGCGTTCAACCACCCGTATCGCCAGCAGCGAATGCCCCCCCAAAGCGAAGAAACTGTCATGCCGGCTAACCTGTTCAATCCCCAGTAATTCCCGCCAAATCGCCGCCAGGGCGATTTCCGTTTCGCCCTGGGGCGCTTCGTAAACTTGATAAGCAAAGGCTTCATTGTCCGGGGCCGGCAATGCCCGGCGATCCAGTTTACCATTCGGCGTCAACGGCAACGCCTCCAGCCGCACAAAAGCCGACGGCACCATGTAGTCAGGCAGCTGAACACTCAGATGGTCACGCAGGCTATGAATCAATCCCTC
>NZ_JBEJZY010000134.1:0-1778 GCF_040256935.1 Photorhabdus viridis | reverse complement strand
GCGGCGGGACTCGTCGTTTCTGCCCATGGAGGCCAGTGTAAATCCGTCACACAGACGGTTGCGGCCTAGGAAGTGGGAAGCCTCGCCCGACAGGGCGGGGAGCAGTCACAGTTGTACTTAACTTAGATGGTTCAATTAATGAGGCTAAAACTAAAGCTGCGGAAGGGAGAAAATTAAAATGATGGAAACTTTAAACAAGCTTAACTATTGTCTTAACTGTCTCTCACTTAGGAAAAACATCCGGGTTGAGTTGAATATGAATTCAGATATTATTGAAAAATATAAGGAATATATTTACGATCTTGAACAGGCCACGATGTTACTTAACAAAACCATTGAAGATAATGATCAAATAGCTATTCAATGTGCGCTAACAAGAATTCGGATTGCATCATTGAATCTGTCTAATCTATATGAAGATATTATTGATGATGTTGTATTAATAAATAATCAGGACTCTTGGCCGGAGATTCCAGAAGACTATAAAATTCCTGAGCACTACGATTATCCTTCGAAGAAGTAAAATAAATCCCGCCCCTATGAGCTGTCTCTTAATCAGATCTCTCGGTTAAGAGACAGAACAAAACAGCCGATGCCGTTAGTGGCCTGAGATGGATGTTTGGCTTATCAGAGGCAGATGCCCATCGTCCCAACCAATTTGTGACGACAGAAAACCAGAACGATTTAGGGCTATTGTATAATTCATTGCCTGCCTGGGAAAAGGTGCATTAATAGCCAAAGAAGCGGTAGAATCTGCCGGTATTGGTGGTGCTATTGGTAGTAAGGTTTTAGTTGCTTCGATTGTAGGGAAGAGTAAAAGCAAGCAACCCTATGAACCCAATAAAGGAGCTGTTGGTAATATGGGGGAATTTTTTAAGCAACCGGGGTTTGGGAATCAGATTAAGGATGGCACACTTAAAACCAGTAAGCGGTATCAAGGACAGAGTATTTATCAAGCTCAGGGTAAACTAGGTGAGATAATCAAGAAAGGCGATCAAATATATCTAGACGGTTCACATAAAAATCACCTTGAACTTTTTGATAGTAAAAATAATTTTAAGGCAGCCCTTAATTTAGATGGTTCAGTAAATGTGGGTAAGACCAAAGCTGGTCAAGGGAGGAAACTTAAAGTTGACTGAAATAAACAAGTTAAATGACATAAAAACGGTTTTAGTCGAGCTAGCAGCGGCCTGCAATATCTCGAAAAATGAGCTTGATAATGATGGCAGCCTTGATTATTCGTTAAATCTGGATCATGAACTGCAAGATGAGCTTAAAAAATTGATATCCATGTTCGCAGTATCAAAAAAAGCCCTTGACCGAAATGACATGATTGCAGTTCAAACAGCATTAGTGATGGCTAGGATCTATGCAATGAATCTACGTAATTTTTTTGATGAAATCTTTGAAGACATAGAAATGATCGGTTGGACAGATCGATATGATTGGCCCAAAATTCCCGAAGATTACAAAATACCTGATCATTACAACTATCCATCCAAAAAATAACTCATAGCCACAGCTGGGGTTTCTTTATCTACTGGTTACTACTTACGTTGCCGGGGAAATCGTTATTTTTTTAATCATCTGCATTCCATGAGCACCTACAATCTGGTCAGTTTCAAGAGGCTAATAAACAAGGCACCTCTACCGAAGCCATCTGGAACAAATACGGAGAACTGAGCGCCGCGCAACGGGCAGAAATGTTGTCTAATTGTGCCGGGAGCGGTGGGTTATGCACACTAACCTACCAAGCCGAAATGGAAGGTGGCATAAAA
>NZ_JBEJZY010000133.1:0-1779 GCF_040256935.1 Photorhabdus viridis | reverse complement strand
CACTTGAATTTTTAAATCATATATCTCAAAGAACCCAGAGTTTTTTAAATGCACATCCTGAAAAAAGATGAGTAATTAAAATTGCTTTAATACAACAGTAAACAAAGAGGTGAAATATAATGGACATGAGAGAAAAATTGCAGTACGTAGATAAGCTGAAGAATGCTATTGATAATAATGATTTTGAATCATTTCACAAAATATTCAATGAGTTGCAAGGAAATCATCTTAATATTGCACCACTAATATTATTAAAAAATATTAATCATCTTATCCGGGACGCTAAAAATATAAAAGGATGTTTTAGCAACCATTATTATGATGCCGCTGATCCAAAGTTATGGGAAACTATTTCCGCCATATTAGAACATCTGAATCAGTCATCAAAAATAATGCAAAATTATATAAATAAACACCTTGAAAAGGATAAATAAATCAACCTTATATCCGTAAAGTTTTCAAGAAAAAACGCTTTTGAAGGTAGTGAATTAATTATATATTATACTTCAAAAGCGCCATTCAATAGTAATGACCTGTATTTGCACCAATATGCTTACTGATTATATTGCTATTAATTTATGTAACTGAAAAAAAAGATTTAAATCACGTTCCCTTAATATCATTAAATTTACGTTACTGGGATATTGGATATGACGGTTTTTTATCAGACTAATGGTGTGTATTTAGAATAATTTAAAATGTCTCTGTATGCATATCTTCGTGTAGAAATATCAATATGTAATCATAACTAACTATTTGATATATAAAATAAATAACTTTACTATGCTAATAGTATCAATCATATTTTGGCGCCAGATTTCTTTCTTACATTCTCCTTACAAATGTAAATTATCTTAAATTTATAAATTTTTGGTTGATTTTTCCACGCACCCTACAGAAGAATCGAACAAACAGTATGTAAGGGGCAATCAACATGGCAAATATGATTTATTTAACACTGAAAGGTAAAAAGCAGGGTTTAATCTCCGCAGGCTGCGGCTCCTTAAACTCCATAGGAAATAATTACCAGCATGGTCATGAAAATGAAATTTTCATTTACACTCTTCAACATTTGATGACCAGAGAGCAACATGCTTCTCATCATCCGGTCATGATAATTAAGCCTATCGATAAATCTTCTCCTTTACTGGCGCAGTGTTTTTCTGAGAATGAAGAACTGGAATGTTTATTTGAATTGTACCGAACATCGCTAACCGGAGGGTTGGAAAAATATTATTCTATCAGGCTGGGCTATGCTTTTATATCCAGCATAAAATCCAATTATCCACATTCCAAAGATAATAACTCAGGCACACCACAAGAAGTTATCTGTTTTACTTACAAGAATATCACCTGGAACAATCTTGCTTGTTCAACTGGGTCTTACAGCTTCTGGGATGACAGGATCTATTAACCATGAATAACGCCAATTATTTGACTGATGCTGCTGTTGATTCAGAATCTGAAAATGGGTTACGCATTGTTTTGTCGCCAGTTCAGTTGGCAGCGGTTCTGTCGGATAATACTATTACTGAAGAGGAAACCTGGAGTAACCGAATATTAGGGGGGGCGGGTTTAGCCGCCGGGGTGGTTGAACTTATTGGTGCCGGCGGTCTTTGTCTGGCACCCGACCCGACAACACTCACTAAAGCGGCCTGTATTATTGTTGGGGCGCATAGTCTTGATGTAATGAATGCTTCTGCCAGTCAAATAATAACCGGCAGAGAAACCATGACGGAAACTTATCGCGAGGCGGTAGATTTAGCAAAAGAATTTGGT
>NZ_JBEJZY010000132.1:0-1831 GCF_040256935.1 Photorhabdus viridis | reverse complement strand
CTGTAATAAGTAGTTTAGCACGCTTTTTAGCTGTTCATCCGTATAGTAATCATACGTCAGCAGTATGACCAACTCTTGCAGTAACTCTGCCATATCTCGCTGCCGGATATGTTTTTGCACCATTTCCAGTAGCGCGACCCGTTTGTGCGTCAGGATTTCATCATCGGAGATGACCGTCACATCGACCAGCGGGAAGGGACCGGAATAGATTTCCTTCGCCAGGGCCGGATCATCGAAGCAGTCGAGCCAATTGGTACTCCAGGGATACGGCTGTATTTTCCCGTGATAAAACAACACCGGAATGACCAGCGGCAATTTTTCATGTCCCTGCTCCAGATGCCGTTGCATGGCTGAAATACCGTATCGCATCAGCCGGAATGCCATCATCTTGTCCGGGGAACTCTGGTGTTCGATCACGCAATACACATAACCTTCACCCCGCGCCGTTTTCAATGAATACAAAATGTCGGAATAATGCGCCCGTAGATTGTCTTCAATAAACGATCCTGATTCCAACCGCAGTGTATCCAGATCACAAACTGCCCGTAATTTAGCAGGCAAATGTATCTCCAGAAAATCTCTGGCCGTATCGATATGACTTAAAAACTTTTTAAAAACAGCGTCATGTGGCATTGGTGTCTTTTTTTTCTTCATCAGTGAATGGTAGCATACTTTCTTTTATATTGAAGGAATATTAAGCAAGAAACCGAGCTGACTGAGATGTCTTAAATTTTCTTTGACAAAAATGTTGATCATATCTCAGATATTTTTATTTTCTTCTTAAGCGAAATTTAGGTTAAAGAAGATGTTCTGAAGATTTTTGACCGTAATAATACCGAAAGTGACTTGATGGTTTTTGGGCAAAAATTTAAGCAAGTGTTAGGTGAAGGAGGTAGCAACAAAGCTGGTAATGTTAAAGTGTTTGCAACCGAAAAATTGACTGAGCAGAATATCCGCGCTTATGCAGAAAATTTAACGGGTGGAGTACCTTTCACAGAAATACCTAATAAACCTGGTCGTTATTATGTCAAGTTAGCAAACGGTAGTACCGTAAACTTGCGTAAGGTTTCAACCAGTGTAGATAGAACTAAAGCACACTGGACGATTGAAATTATTGGTGATGAGCAAATAGGAAAATTGCAAGATAAGGTTAAGAAACCTGTGAAAATAAAGTTTCAATAAGGCATTAATGTGTTATTTCATGATGATGAATATAAAGTATTTCGAGATGAGTTAGAAGGGAGTTCCCCGAGTACTATTTGGGGGGCTATGTGTGCAAATAACTTAAACAAAATTAACCTTTCTTTTGAAGAGAGAAAGAACTATTTTTTGGAATTTATTGAGCGGTTGTTAAAAGAAAACAAAATCAAACTTGCTAAAAACGGTGTGTTTTTGGAGGGTACCACCGACGAGCAATTGACGCATTTTCGGGTTGTTTTTCCTAAGACCGAAGAGGAATTATATTATGGTCTATGGTTCACATTTGAAGAATGTCCTGGAGGGATAGTTTGGGTTTCGGATGACGGTTCGTTGGATTGGACATAGTTGCAGGCTTTATCTGATAGTAGAACACTGACAATAGGAGAATGTGCCACTTTTTTCGATCTTGAAAGAAACAAAGAACAATATTCTGAATGGATAGCAATGTTGATGGAGCAATATGGTTATAAAACTAAACGAGTGTTATTCAAGAATATGAAAAGCTGTTCGATTCATGGTATTAATAGCCTAATAACCATGAGACCTAGCTACCACGAAAAGCTTGAAGCTTGGAGCGGTGATAGAATTAAAGAATCTGATTATGTTGTTCTTCCGATAGATAGTTCTTCGG
>NZ_JBEJZY010000131.1:0-1845 GCF_040256935.1 Photorhabdus viridis | reverse complement strand
GATTAAGCAGCTTTACGGCGATAAGGTTAAAGTCAGTGAGTTAACGGAGGAGCAGAAACAGACTATCAGTACCCTCTCCACGCTGGCAGCAGGGCTGGCCGGTGGGATTGCCGGTGACTCCACCGCCAGCGCCCTTACTGGCGCCCAAGCTGGGAAGAACGCAGCGGATAATAATGCTCTTGGTTATGGTCTAGGAACCTTTTGGGGGCAGATAGCCAACTCGATCAGTTCAGATGCATCATTGTCCTTTGATCTACAAGGTAAAGGGAAAACAGTAGAAGAAATAAACGAAGCTATAAAATACTCTCATCAGGGGCCATCATGGGGTGTTACTTATAAAGTTAAACCACATGTAAAAGGTGAGGTTACAGCAGGAATAGGTCCAGCAGGGTTTGCTGAAGCAGCATTGGATCCAAATAAATTTGCAATTAATGGTGGGATGACAACAGCTATTGGTGCTCATGGTGGAGCAACTGTCGGAATAGAATTTGGCCCTTATTTCCCAGGTTTATTAGGAGCCCAAGATAAAGATTATTCTTTTGATCTAGGTTTTGGCTATGGTTCATTTGGAATATCAGCAGGAAAAGATGGAATAGGTGTATCACTTGGTATAGGGCCTTCAATTGGCTGGGGTGGTATTTCAAGGGAAACTCCATTAGGTGAAACAGACGTGAATGGCAAAGTTGGCACTGAAATATATAAACATGAGTTTAAGGATAAATGAGCATGATTGTATATATTCCGTTTATTTTGATGGTCTTGAGTCTGTTGGGGTTTCTTGCATGCTTCATCTACTTTGGCTTGAGCAAAAAAATTTCACTAAGAAGTGTAAAATCTCCATTGCTCTTTTTTGATTTTTGTTTTTTTAATAAAAACAAACTTGCTAATTTTTCCATGATAATCTTATTTGTTATTTATATGTCTGGAATTTGGTTTGAATTTATTAAAAATGGAAACTTAATTTCCTTTGTTAGCTATTTTATTGGAGTGTTTTCAATTCTTGTTTTTCTTATTCATTGCAGATTTTTCTCAAAAAGAAAATTTGCACATAGAAATAATATTGAATTCATAAAAGAGTTTGCTTTTGAAATGGAAATAAGTCTTCAAAATACATTATTATGGTTATCTAGGTTATTTTATATTGTTTGGCTTTATTTGTTTTTTTCTACGTAATTGTTGTAATTGAGAATAATGCCCTGAGCTTGCCAAAAGGGATGGCGGATTACGGTCGGTCAGCATCCAGTCTGGCTACCGCGATGTTAAATGAAGGTAAGTCCCCTCAAGAGATTTCAGCGGCATTGTCAAAACATGCCAAAGGCGATCACCCGGAAGGACAAGATCCCGCAAGAGGATTGTTAGTCGCTTGGGGTGCAGGTGCTTCTGCTGTGGGAGGGACTATAGTTGGCCCTATTGCTGGGGCCGCGGCAGTCATTGGTGGCGGTATTTTAGGTGGAGCAACAGATGCCACCAAACAGCTTTTAACGTTGAAACCAGGCGAACACTATAGTGCAACAGATACACTGATAGCGGTAGGAACTGGCGCATTAACTCAAGGCAAAGGAACGCTATTTAGCACCCTTGTGAATACAGGGGGCGCTTATTTAGGAAGTAAAGCTAAAGGGGAAGATCCTACAACCTCAATGTTAGGTAACGCAGTTGGTACTGTAATTGGTAATAAAGTGGGGGGTAAGTTTACCAATGAAATGCTTTCTCGTGGTCATTCCCCCCTTAAATCGTAATGTTCCGGTGAACTCACCTTGCGTTGTCAGATAACCACAAAATGGGATATTAACTGAAGGGATTATCAGGCCAGGGCAACAGCTCATTCAACCGATTGTTCGGCCA
>NZ_JBEJZY010000130.1:0-1877 GCF_040256935.1 Photorhabdus viridis | reverse complement strand
GAGCCTACGTTCAGAGTCAGTCAACGCCAGATTGATCTTTAAAGCCCTGCGGGCTTTTCGCCTTATATCCCCGCCCGCACTGGGCGAGGGTTTACGGCGTTTTTCGCTAAACAAGATTGAACGCTTGTAGCAATCGTTACATGAAACGGTAACACAAAATCATTGCTGTCAATATATGCGGCAGTTACTTAAATATGTGGAAGAGTTCATAAAAGCGTTTTCGTTACAGCGACAACTCGGAATGATAAAAATGGGTGTATCACTATTATTAATAGCTTATTTATATAGCATGTCATTACTATTGAATGGCGCTTTTGAAGTATAATATATAATTAATCCACTACCTTCAAAAGCGTTTTTTCTTGAAAACTTTACGGATATAAGATTGATTTATTTATCCTTTTTAATGTGTTTATTTATATAACTTTGCATTATTTTTGATGACTGATTCAGATGTTCTAATATGGCGGAAACAGTTTCCCATAACTTTGGATCAGCTGCATCATAATGATGGTTTCTAGAACATCCCTTTAAATTTTTAGTGTCACGGATAAGATAATTAATATTTTCTAATAATATTAATGGTGCAATATTAAGATAATTTCCTTGCAACTCATTGGATATTTTTTGAAATAATTCATAATCATTATTATCAATAGCATTTTTCAGCTTATCTACGTACTGCAATTTTTCTCTCATGTCCATTATATTTCACCTCTTTGTTTACTGTTGTATTAAAGCAATTTTAATTACTCATCTTTTTTTCAGGATGTGCATTTAAAAAATTCTGGGTCCTTTGAGATATATGATTTAAAAATTCAAGTGCTGTGGTATTCCATAATCTAGGGCAGAAACTAGAACTATAATAGAGTACTTGAAAGTCTTTCTCTATATCTCCTGAATTCTGGATAAAAGACTCTATCTCCTTCATTAACTCTCTTTTCATCGTTTCACTTGTAGTATCAAGATAGTCATTTATGACGTTATCAAGTTCTGGGCAAGATATTATATCGTAATCTTGATTGAAATAAGCATACATTAAACGATTTAGTTCCATTTTCTTCTCCATAAATTTTAATTAAATTTTGGGAATACTGTTAATATATAGTATTGTTTGCCGTTAAATTCAGAATGCCTTAATTATTCATCTTGTTCAGTGTTCTTGTTTAAATAATCTTGTGACTTATTTGACACATGTGTCAAAAATTCAAGCGCTGTCATGCCCCACCCTTCGGGGAGAACTTCAGCATCATGATAATGATAATCAAATGTGTTCTCTACATCTTCAGAAGAGCTAATAAGATCGTTGATTTCTTCTATTAACCCTTTTTTCATTCCCTGAGATGTGTCATTAAGAAAATCATTGATAACATCATCAAGCTCAGGACCGGATATTATATCGAAGTCCTGATTAAAGTAGGCATGCATTAAGATATCTAGGAATGGATATTGTCCGGTCATTAAATTAAGCCTTTGGAAATGCTGTTAATATATAAAATGGTTTACCATTGTATTCAGAATATCTTAGGACAACCCTGACTTTATATAACTTTTCTACATATTTCGATCCTTTAGTAACACCAAAACCAATAGAGGTACTTGAAACGTATTCAATAGGTACAGATACTGTTGGAGGGACATATTTAGCCCAATTCTCCAAGTGTATTCTATTTGCTTTTAGAGCTTCCGAAATCACTTTCTCTGCTACATCTTGATTGTAAAATGTACTTGCTCTAGATATCGACTTGTTATTTAAGAGTCTTTCTCTCAATTCCTGCTCCGATAACCCAACATGTTTAGCCAAAGTATGACCACCCGGTTTTAATCCAGTCTCTGACTCATGCTCAATTAATTTAATCCTGCCTACCCGAACAGAG
>NZ_JBEJZY010000129.1:0-1902 GCF_040256935.1 Photorhabdus viridis | reverse complement strand
GACGGCTAAATTTATCGGGGCATTGTCGGGCGCTCTGATTAGCCATACACCCGAAGGTGCTTACAGTGCGGCGAACAGTGCAGAACTTGTCTATCGTAACAACATGACTGATCATATGTTGCATCAGTTATCAGTTGATAATTAAAAAGATATCCTGGCGGCAGAGAAAGGGGATAAATCGGCGGCAGAACGCGTTATTGCGCGACGTGATGCCGCGATAACCGTCACCGCAGTGGCAGCAGGCGGATATGCTCTGACTTATGGCGGTCAGATACTGATTGCGGGCTCGGCTGAAATGGCCACGGCAGGGCGTGTTGCGCTTGAAGGGTGTAAAACCAATCCGGCGCTGTGCCTGAATAACGTGGGCATTTTTGTTGCAGATGCCATTGCGCCAGAAGCGGCTGTTGGAACAGGCGTTTTAGCGACTGGAACGGTAAAAGTATTAGGCAACACCCAGGAAGGTGTGAAGAATCTGGCAGAAGAATTGAGTCATGTCTCAAAACCCCTGTTGAGCAATGCCAAATCTAATACCGATACCGTAACGGGTTTGATGGAAAAAGAAGCGTTGTATATAGAGCGCAACTCGGCAACAGCGACTGTCAGCGCCGCAGAAACCGGTATTCAATGGGGCAAGGGCAATATGAAGCAAGGTATGCCTTGGGAGGATTATGTGGGTACGCAACTCCCTGTAGGCTCCCGCTTACCGAAAAACTTTAAAACTTTTGATTATTATGATGCATCAACGAAGACGGCTATCAGTGCAAAAACAATGGATATTCAAACACTATCAAAATTGGCCAGACCAAAGCAGATATACGGTTCTATTAAAGGTAATATTGATGATGCTGTAAAATTTGAAACATATACACTTTCAAGAAGCACTATAGACTCCTCAATGATTGTTAACAGAGAAATACAACTGGCTGTTTCTGCCAATACAACTAAAACCCAGTGGATCGAAATCAATCGGGCAATAGAATATGGTAAAAGTAAGGGTGTAAAAGTTACAGTGACACAGGTGAAATAATAATGTTTAACAAAGATCAGGATTATTGGGCTGGTTGCTACAGCACGAAAGAGTTTTTGCTTATTGAAACTAAATCAGGGTTAGGTATGGTTGCGGCCGATCCAAATTTTCAGCCCCACTTGTTATCCCCAATTGCTGATGATAAAAGTATTGGTGAAAGCATTCTACGGGCTTTATCAGATAGTCGGACATTAACTTCTCTCGAAGAACGAGGTGTTTTTTTTGATCTTGAAAAAGGTAAAGAGCAATACGCTGCATGGATAGCCATGCTGATGGAAAAATATGGGTATAAAACCAAAAAGGTTTTATTCAAAGATATGAAACATTGTTCTATCCATTGTGTTAATGGCTTTATTACTATTTCACCTTCTCGCCATGAAAAACTGGAGGCATGGGGAGGTACAGGACGTGGTGGAAGTGATAAAGTCATTTTGTCTGTGGAGAATTCGATTGCTGAGATCGGTGCGGGGCTGAAGCTCGCGCTTAGTCGTTGTACCAGTTAAATCAAGATCCCAGCCATAAAAAAGCTGGGATTTTTTCCCTTTTTGGTCTATCGGCAAGTTGTTTTCTTTTCGGTGATGAGTTATCAGTTGATAATCAAAAAGATATCTTAGCGGCAGAGAAAGGGGATAAATCGGCGGCAGAACGTGTTATTGCGCGACGTGATGCCGCGATAACCGTGACCGCAGTGGCAGCAGGCGGATATGCTCTGGCTTATGGCGGTTATATACTGGTGGCCGGATCTGCTGAAATGGCAACAGCAGGGCGTATTGCGCTTGAAGGGTGTAAAACTAATCCGGCGTTGTGCCTGAATAACGTGGGCATTTTTGTTGCAGATGCCATTGCGCCGGAAGCGGCTGTTGGGACGGGTGTTT
>NZ_JBEJZY010000128.1:0-1913 GCF_040256935.1 Photorhabdus viridis | reverse complement strand
CATTGAATAACGTATTGCGGTAGTAATATCATTCAATATCCCGTTCATATCCTTGCCAGATGGAGGAATTCCACCAGCAGATATTGCTGTCATCGTTAACGGGGGAAAACCGCTCGGATACGTAGCTACTCCTTTTGCCAAGCTGCTTTCAGTTGATTTTGTTGCAATCTCGTTATAGTCTCCGGCGCTCGCAAACGGAACAGCAATAAGATTAGGTTTTTCAGTTGATTTCATTTGTTGGTATCCTTTGAACGATTGCGACACTGACACAAACCGGGTAAGGCAGTGCTCTCGATGTTTGAACAATTGCTAATTCTGCTGTTGATAGCTGAAATTCAAATACATAACTCATCTTCATATTTCCATCATCAGTGATATATGCACGTCCGCTATCGCTAAACATATAAACAAGCATTCTGTTGATGTTTGGTATAGTGCAGTCAGATATATTTGACATGGCTTTCATCATAATTAGCTTTCGGTACATCTGATCTGATAGCTCAATAGTTTTTGTTTTTGACTCCCCGGAATAAAATGGTGCTTGGTCAAATGGATTTGGATCTGTCGTTGTCGGAACATTCAGTAAAGCTTCACCAAAACCTATATATTTTACATTTTCATTAACAGTCAGCCGTCTGCTGACATTCACTATTTTTCCCCACACATCCAGTCCATAAGTGTTTGCTGTGTCAATGTTCCAAATCAGATCGTAAAATGTATTAATAAATTCAGCAGAGGAAACAGCGGCATTGAAACTTCGAATAAGTGAGTTGAGTTTTGGACTAGCGGCATACTGAGCAAGAATAGTTGCTCCCACATTTTCCATTTATGAACCTACTAATTTCACAGATATATTATCAACGTCAAGCGTTGGGATTTCATCAATACCAAAACTAATTGATGTTGAATAAGTAATACCGTCACGGCTAAGCGTAATATTGTAAATATCAACACTCGATGTATCTATGTTATAAACGCCTGAATAATATCTACCAGCAAATAATGTAGATGCTATTCTTGCTCGGATTCCACCGTCTTCTCCGTTAAATGCTTGCGCTATAGCTGACTTAACCTGTGTTTCAATATCAGCAGGAAGGTAATCGCTATTCGCAAGTGAGACGTCAACATAGACACGAATGGGCGCGGGTATCACATAGTTAATTTCATATTCGGGATAAGGCTGAACATAGTTTTCATCATCCACAATTGTGTGAGTTGTATTTCCGTTCGTAGGAATACCTGGAGGTTTTTTCTTCCAGATTACTCTAGCGACATCCTCAGTCTTTCCCCCATACACAGCACTATAAATAGAGTTCGGCACCATTCTATATTTTGATACCCCGACCGTTTTTACTACCGATGTATCATTTGAAATAACGTATGCGTCTGCCACGCCATTTACTTCTAATACTGCGGCATAAATGGCATGTAATGAGTTTGTCGCATTTTTAGCAACAGATTGTTTACGACGATACTCAAAATTAGCGCGGGTTTCCTCATCTGTGCCAGGTACGCCAGCACTCGCATTACTGATACCGGACCAACCGGGCACCGAGCTATAAATCGTGTTCAAGTCATCAATTTGGCATGCTAACGGCCCTGATGTTGAGTTTTGGAAAACAACATCAACAGAGCCGCTGTCCGGGATCTTAACCTCTGTTAGTGAATGATAAAGATACCCTTTTTTATCTTGAGCAATACTACCAATTGGAATAACTGTATTAACTAACCCAGTGCATGTTGCTGTTACCGTTGTTCCCGATGCTGGAATTCGATCTAAAAAATAAATTCGTCCGATAGCCTCTTGAAAACGTCCGGTTGCATAATCCGGATTAATTTGATTGACGATAGCAAGTAACTGATCGTTCTTGTCAGCAATGATAGCCGCATCACTCATGGCTATTTGACCTTGC
>NZ_JBEJZY010000127.1:0-1952 GCF_040256935.1 Photorhabdus viridis | reverse complement strand
GCCCTGATGTTGTACCTGTGTCTGGCTATTATCCGGCGTTATCCCGGCGGCCATAGCCGGATGAAGGGGATAAACGGCGGTCAGGTAAATTAAAAGATAACTCGTGACCCTTGTTAAAGGGGTGCTACGTTGACTCATGTATCAGTCCTTATTTTATTGCAATGGAAATGTTTTGTTTCAATAAGTTATGTCTTGCGTTGTTACAAAATCAGTGATGCAGACCAGTAAACCACCCAGTGATCCGGTTTCAGGTGGTTAGGGTAAGTGAGTGGTTTGCCAACAGTTATCGCCTGATTGAATCGACGGTGCGTTAGTGAGAGGCCAAGTGCGGTGCCGGTGACATTACCGCCATCAATTTGTCCTGCTTTTCCTCGTAACCATCCCGTATCCAACGCCCCGGTTAAGGTGAGCTCTCCCAGTACAGGCAGCGCTGAGATTCGCCAGTTCAGCTCATTGCGCCAATATCCGCCGCGATTGCCGGTGAGAGATTGCTCTTTAAATCCCCTGACGGAATATTGTCCGCCCAGCGAGAGGCGTTCGCTGGCGTAAAGGTTGTCGGGCGTGGTCTGGCCGTAAAGGGATGAGAGGTAATAAATGGAATCCGTGACCGGCATAAAATAGCTGGCACTCAGGCTAAATTTACGGAATTGGCTCCGTGGTGCATCCGGAAAATGGGGATCCTCTTTTGTCGCACTGAACACCGGTAAACCGTGGCTGATTGCCGGGTTAAACGTGATATAGCCACCTGCCAGTACTGAACTGTAGTTAATGCCAAGGTTGATAGCGCTTAACGTTGGGCTGCTGATGGATAATTTCTCTCCCGCCAGCAAATTGGTCGTCTGGCGGCGCGTCAATCCCAGATCCAGCGCCAGCTTCTGTTCGCCATCACGGTATAACGCCCGGTTTATTGCCAGCCGGTGCGTCTGGCTGGCACCTTCGTAGCGATAGGCCTGCGAGTCAGCCGGAATATTCTGAAAAGAATCATTCCACGCGTACTGATAACTGAACAGCCAGTAGCCATAAGGGATCGTTACATTAGAAGTGAGGCTTCGGTTTTGATGGTTATGGCGAAAATCACTGTTATGGCTGGCAGACAATGACCACTGATCAGCGAGATGTAATGGATTATCCAGGTTTACACTGGCATTGATTTGCCCGGTGCCGGTACTTTTCTGACCACTGTTATCCGCACCCAAGCTGGCACTGATCGGTAAGCGCGTCGAGGTTCGTTTTAAGATAACCGCAGAATAACCGGGTTGTTTTCCTGGCTGAATATCAATGGCGACCTGTTGTGAGGGCAGGCGGTTCAGGCGTTCCATGCCTTGTTCAATATCCCGCAGATTGAGTGTTTTGCCAATCATGCCCGGAAAGACCATTTTGAGTGAACGTGGTGTTTCATCATCAAGGCTGATTGACTCAATTTTGCCTTCATTCACGGTAATCATGAGGGTACCGGAGGATAAATCCTGCGCTCTGAGGTCAGCGCGGGATGTGACATAACCCCGTTCGATATAGGTATTCGATACTTTACGCACCAGCTCATTAATCTGCTGCAAAGTTAAGCAATGAGATAAGTAAGGGTGAGTCAAGTTCTGTTTGACTGACCTTGACAGGCTTTCTGCACCCACAAATTCAATCTGTTGAATGGTGTGGCAAACAGATTCAGCTGCATCCGGCGTTAAAACGGGGGATGGGGATACGGTGATATTGTGACGCAGCGCTTCCCGCTGTTGTTGGGCTTGCTGCAACAAGGCTTTTTGTTGTTGTGTGATGGTTTCTTGATCCGCCGAGCTGACAGGAATTGCCGCCTGGGCCAGTGCGGAGATTGCCAGCAGGATAAGCCCGGTCAGGCTGCGGTGATAAAACGGTAATTTTCCCATAGACAATAATTAACAATTTGATAATGACATTATTAAACTATTCTAATGTGGTATTAATTTCCCGTCTGAATA
>NZ_JBEJZY010000126.1:0-2012 GCF_040256935.1 Photorhabdus viridis | reverse complement strand
CAGAAAATAGGAATGAGTAAAGGATGAGAAGCAGTCGATGAAAAAGAGACGCGGGAAGAAGAGGACGCGCTGGAGTTCCAGTTTTTCAGTGAAATCCTCTCCAGTTTGCTTGGCAATCTGCAATCCTCCCTGCCGGGCCAACAGGTTTTGGCAAAACTTGCGGCTAAAGAGTCGGACAGCAACGGAGATGGCAACTTCTGGCGCACCATTACCGGCAGTGTTATCACCGTGCTGAATAACGACAAAGTAAAATCACCGATGCTTGAGAGCCAGTTTATTCGCGGCGTCGATAATATTCTGCTGGGTATGGGGATATTCCTGACCACCGTCTGTGCTGATCCCGGTCAGGCGATTTCTCAGGGGACAAATTATGTCCGGCAACTTCCCCAGAAAGCCATTGACCAGATAACTCAACAATTTGTTCCCTCCCGCTCTCTACGCTGGGCGTGGTAATTGAAACAGCCCGGACCGACTTATATGAACCTGCTACGCTTTAGTACCGCGGTGATTGGTATGAGTGCTGATTTGGCTTCCCTCGGTTCGACGCTGGCGAGTAAGGTAAATTCCCCGATAGTCAAGGCGCTGATGAACGGGATAAAAGTGCCGGCCATCAATACGGCTATGGTCAGTCAGTTCTCCCGTGTTGCCGGTAGCGTGGCAGGTTATTTAGGGGCGCTGGTCTCCTTCTATGATGCCAGTAATGCTTTCAGAGTGGGTAATAAAGTGGAAGGTTATAGCCAAGTAGCGATAGGAACAGATTCCATTATCCTGACCACAGCGGTCTGAATCGGAGCAGCCGCAGGCACCTTCCTGACGGGAGGCATACTCACTGCAATAGTCGTCGGGGCCAGTTTGCTTATCAGTGGCAGCATTGTACAAGCTAACAGTACCTGATCAGATTTAGAGAAAGTATTGAATAACTGTTTTTGGGGGGCGGGGAAGAAATATGATTTTTGGCCAGAGGATGAACGTCCAAGTATTTTGAGACAACTCAAGACTGCAAGAAAGATGGATAATGTTACACAAAACTGCTTTTCTATAGAAAATCAGGAACTTCTAAATCTCTTTATTCAACCACAATTAAAAATACAGCAGGGGATTGGAATGACTACCTATCGTTTTACCCTGCCAGCTTTTCAGATGAGTCTCTCAAATATCCGAAGGGTTTTTGTAACTCCGTCTAGAACTCCCTACTATTGAGAAGGAAAAGTCGATTATATTGAGATTAACCGTCTCAAATATACCCCTGTGATGCTTTCCGCAATGCCAAATTCAGGGAAACTCAGGAACAGGCCAAATTGCCCCTAAATGGCGATACGGCAACTCTGGAAGTAATACAATGGGCGTTTATCCCCGCAGTAGCGAACTGTACTGGTATTATGAACAATCAGAAAATGTCATCGCCCCTATACGCTATTTATGGGGAGAAAAACCGACAGCAGAAAATACCATTAAGGGCAGTTTTGACGAGGAGCGCACACTATGAAGCAACGACTAAAAAACTTACTCAAAAAATGGTTTCCTACGATTCATACACTGCCAGCCAAACGGCTAGCTCGCTGGGAAAAAGAACTTCTGGCAGCACCACCGGATATTAAAGATGAGGAAACCATTAAACATGTAGAAATACCAAAAATGAAAATCGCTTTACAGATTTATCATCTTTTTACTTGTTTTCCCTTTTTGGGAGATCGACAAACTGCTTTTTTCAATGATTAGTTAACTGAGGGTAAAAAAAATAGGCACCCATTAATACCGGATTTTTAAAAGGCACAGAGTAACCAAAAACGGCTTATTCCTTGCCATGTTTAATAATATTCATCGACGATGATATCCTTATTTTACATTTACCCACCATGCCATGATCATTTAAAATAACGAAAATGGACATGTTAAATATTCTAACCTGAGGTTTGCTTAAGAAGGGAACTAAGTGCCTGAGGCACGATCAAAGTTTTTGTCAAAGAAAACAAAATCGTGGAGATCCTCAGGCATGTTTAATTTAGAAGAAC
>NZ_JBEJZY010000125.1:0-2079 GCF_040256935.1 Photorhabdus viridis | reverse complement strand
GTTTGCGCAGAAACTGGGGATAAAACTGTTTGCCAGTCAAGGTCGGGTAGATATTCAGGCGCAGGGTGATGCGATGGGGCTGGAAGCGCTGAAAGACATCACGGTAAGCAGCCATGAAGGCAAAGTGATCATCAGTGCTAAAGAGGAGATCTTGCTGGCCTGTGGCGGGGGATATATCCGTATTGGCAACGGGCAGGTGGAAAGTGGGGCGCCCGATAACATCATCCAGCGGGCGGCGGTGTGGCAAAAATTTGGTGGGCAGCGTTTTAATCAGATGGCATCCCAACGTGAGACAACGGATTTTGCTATAACGCCGCAGGTACTTTGGCCTTTTGATGATTCACCGGTGAACCATCAAAGCAGCCTTTTGCACAATCAGGACAACAGTCAGCAGCCTTCGACAACCGGCTCGGATGGCAAGGTGACTAAACAGCAGCAATTAGGGGTAGAAGCAATGAAGTTCTATTTAAAAGAAGGTAAGGAGTCATGATGGCCGATTCATCAGAAAAAATAGTTGTCCAGCCTGTTTATGACGAGCATGGCAGGTTGTATTACCCGTTAGTTAATGCGCCCAGTGAAAAGAACCTGACGGCGATTTGCTATAAGGTGCCAAACCGGGTTATTCCGGTGATTTTTCTGCCCGGGGTGATGGGGAGTAATTTGCAGGATAAAAATGGAACGTCAGTTTGGCGTTTAAACAGCAGCTTGGGTGCCTTGAAAGACTGGGTTTTAAAGGGTGCAGAGGATCGAAAAAAGTTGCTTGATCCGGAAAATACTGTTGTCGATTCACGGGGCAGAGTAGACGACAATCATAAAGAAGGCCCTAAATTTCCTTCGCGAAAGGAGCGGGGTTGGGGTGAGGTCGCCTATATGAGCTACGGCGAATTTTTGCCCTGGCTTCAGGCGGCGCTGGATGATCAGGATGAGTTATTGCACAACCGGTTGAATAAGACGGGGAAGCAGACACTGCGTCAGCAACTGGAGTTGATGGATTTACAGGCTGAGATGGGGGAAGCCAAACTGACACGGGATGAAATTAAGCTGAGTTATCAATATCAGTTTCCAGTCCATGCGATGGGGTATAACTGGCTTCAGTCTAATGTGGAGTCAGCAAACCGGTTGGCGGACTATATTGACCAAGTGGTTACGAGCTATAAACGGCGGCGTCAGCCTTGTGAGAAGGTGATACTGGTCACGCATTCGATGGGAGGATTGGTGGCTCGTCACTATTCAGAAATATTGAAGGGGCGTGACAGGCTCCTGGGGATTGTGCATGGTGTGATGCCGACATTTGGTGCACCGACGGCTTATAAGCGGATGAAAGCAGGTGAAGGTAGCCCGACTGGATTAGTCATAGGCAAAGATGGCGGTCAATTCACTGCCGTGATGGCGCAGTCACCGGGACCACTTCAGTTATTACCCGGTCTGAGATACGGAAAGTGGTGGTTGAAGATTGAGGATGGAAATACACGCTATAGCTTACCGGAGAATGACCCTTATGAAGAAATCTACTTGCAGCGCGATAAATGGTGGGGATTATGCGAAGAGCGTTTAATTAACCCGGAAAACAAGGCTAAAAATCGGGCGGTAATGCAGGCAGATTGGGATAACTTTACAAAAATAATTAGAAAAGATGTGCGTAGTTTTATAGAAGAATTAAATGGCTGTTATCACAGCAATACCTATGCTTTTTATGGTAACAGTATGAAACACCTCTCTTATGGCACTGTCCGTTGGGTAGCACGTAAAGATTATTTTAATCGGAAAGGTAATCCTGAACTGGCATTTAATAGCCCGATATTTGATCCGATGAATGCGGAGCTTTCAGATATGCGCAGTGTCAAATACCCAATAAAACCTGGTAATGACTATTCTCTAATACAAACTTTTACTATAGCGGATCCGCAAGAGCCCGGTGATGGCACGGTGCCAGTTGAGGGAGGGAAATTTACCGCCAGCGGTCTGCGTTCAATATTGGGGGCTGAGGTTGATCATGAAGGTGCCTATGATACTGACGATACCCGTTTTTTTACCCTGCGAGCTATTGTTAAAATAGCGCAATCTGTTAAACAAACATCT
>NZ_JBEJZY010000124.1:0-2167 GCF_040256935.1 Photorhabdus viridis | reverse complement strand
TTTATCTTTGCTGACGCTGTTAAATAACCGGCGATAAAGCGTTTGATATCCATCTGTTCGGATGATATCCTTTTACGTGCTAATTTCTTTTCAACTTGCTATTAACGGTTAATAATTTTCGATTAAATGCCATTAACTGTCCTTGGCGCAACTGGTTAAGCGGTTGAACTGGGCAGAGATACGCGCCTGTGCCGTGAATGACGAGGAAGCGTATCAGATTAAGGATGCGATTTCTAAGCTTCAATCCGCTCTGGCTTACCGTGGGTATGCGCCACGGTAGATCACAAGAAGGCCGGAAGATCTCAAAAGATCTTTCAGCCTTACTTTTTTAATTAAAAATACCTTTATTCTCAGCTTTTTCTATGAATAAGTCTTGTAAACTTCCTTGTATTTCTTCGTCTTCATAAGTTAACGTAAAATCACCATCTATATTGGGTGGAAAGTGAGAACCATCAATGGTTCCAAATATAGTTGATGATGTGTCAGATATTACTACCTTGAAGAAATCGAAAATAGCTGTTTTGTCTTGTTCATCTAATTTTGATAATGCTTTTCTGGCTTTAGCATACACATCATCATCATTATTATTATCTATTGGACTGGTTAAACTATTCTGATAACGGGGTAAGTTGTCATCAAATAATTCACTAAAAATAGACTCTATTATTTTCTCATCATTTTTCATATAGTTACCTTTTAAATTCATTTAAATCTAACTTCTGGATACATATTTTTATTCATATTAATAAGCTCTTTAAGCTTACTATTTGGGATTTCTGGGTAAACTCTTCTTAGCTCTTTTATATCTCTGGCAATCACACTTCTTGCGTTAATAAATTCTTTACCTGTTGCTGGGTTTATTCGGCTTCTAGATACAATTCCTAATCCATCTTTAGAAACTGTATGTCCAACTTTAGGAACTAGCATTGATGGCCCCGTTTTAGGATCATAATTCTTCACTAGATCTTTCATTATTGCTTTTTGACCAACATGATGGGAATCAAGTGCTAAATTTTTTCCTTTAACTGAATCCCTTAAGTTCCCATAGCTGTCAATATCCCATTTCTTAGGAGCTGAACATCCAGTCAGTCCTAACGGGTCAATCCAATTGACCGGATTATGGACATAGCTGTACGGGTTAAATCCGCCACTAAGATTCAAAGGGTCTGGCGATAAGTACTGGCCTGTATCACTCTCGTAATAACGGTGCCGATTATAAAATAAACCGCTTTCCTTGTCTTCGTATTGACCACAGGATCGCAAATTGTAGGCAAGATTCCGCTTTTTATTGAGAGTCAAGCAGAACAAGGCCGGAAGAGCACTGGGGATCTTTCCGGCTGTTAGATTTCACCAATTATAATTTGTACATTGCTAGTTGAATCTTTTCTTCTAGTTCAAATAAATTGCTTGCTGAATCTAAATAAACAGGACTTTCCCAGTTAAAGTCTTTAATTAACGCCAACTTAAACTGCCCATCAATTTCGAATGAGGGTCTCCAGCCTATATCCAAAAGATATCCATTAGGAAATTCTACCTGCAACATATCTTCTTTTAATTCATCAAGTTGATTCTCAAGGGGAATATCATCATTAATAGAAAAATCATTAAAAATGATCACCCCACTCTTCTCTGAAAAATCAATGTTCATTATTTTGTCAGCTTCTTAAATTCGTTTAGAGATATTGGATGTCCGTGAATAGTACCGCCGCTATATTCAACTCTTATCCATTGACTTGGCTTACCCTCACTAGCCCCGATAATTTCTCCCATATCTTGAACTTTCCAAGGCTTACCATTTGTAACTGGTTGACCAGTTTTATAAACAGAACGTTCCAATGCTTCGATGTTAATTTCTGGTTTATATTTGGCAGGTCCAGATTTCGTTGATTTGACAATATCTTTCCAAGAGGCATTTTTGGGGGGCACATGTTTGTATCCATGGTTTGTCCAATTAGGTTCGTTAGCTGAAGGGCACCCAGCCAACCCTAGAGGGTCGATCCAACCCGTCGGATTATGCACGTAACTATAAAGATTTACTCCGCCGGCTAACCCCAAAGGATCTTAGGCACTATCCCGACGCCATCATACAGTTGAGCGGACCTTTCCCCCTGATTTAGCAGCCTTTTTCTTCGCCACTTTTTCCCGCCCTGTTAAAGAACATATCAAC
>NZ_JBEJZY010000123.1:0-2295 GCF_040256935.1 Photorhabdus viridis | reverse complement strand
CATTTTCAAAGGGAAATTAATCGCATTTAATCGAAGATCATTAACCATTAATAGCTAATTGAAAATAAATCTGTACGTAAAAGGATATTATCCAAGTAGATGAGTATTAAAGTGTTTTCTCACCAGTTATTTAACAACGTCAGTAAAGATAAAAAGTGGATATGATTAGCGTTCATTAAACATAATACGGTGATGATTAAACTTAACAAAAAACAGAGGTTAAAAGTGATAAAAACGACGGTTAAAACTTTATACCGATTAACACCATCAGTTAAAAAAATGACTTTTAATCACAGGTTAAATCCTGCTCATTATAAAACGCAGGGCAAAATTCATTTTGTTTATCCTGCCCTGTTTAATCCATTTATCAGTGTTCCTATCCTCCCTTTATTTTACATTTACCTGACCTGCTATAATCATTTAAAAACGTGAATACAGAAGTATTAAAGCTTTTATATCAGGGCGGATTAAAACGCAATAAATGCCGATTTTCAAAAGGAGAATTAATGGCATTTAATCGAAAATCATTAACCGTTAATAGCGAGTTGAAAAGAAATTAGCACGTAAAAGGATATTGTCCGAAAAAATGAGTATTAAAGCATTTTCTCGCCGGTTATTTAACAGCATCAGTAAAGATAAAAAGTGGATATGATTTGCGTTCGTTAAACGTGATCCGATGATGATTAAACTTAATAAAAATCCGGGGTTAAAAAGGGTAAAAATGATCGTTAAAACTTTACATCGATTAACACCATCAGTTTAAAAAATGATTTTTAATCACAGGTTAAATCCTGCCAATAATAAAACGCGAATACCGCCGTATTAAAATATTATATCAAAGCGGATTTAACGCAATAAATGAGCATTTTCAAAGGGAAATTAATCGCATTTAATCGAAGATCATTAACCATTAATAGTGAATTAAAAATAAATCTGTACGTAAAAGGATATTATCCAAGTAGATGAGTATTAAAGTGTTTTCTCACCAGTTATTTAACAACGTCAGTAAAGATAAAAAGTGGATATGATTAGCGTTCATTAAACATAATACGGTGATGATTAAACTTAATAAAAAACCGGGGTTAATAAGGGTAAAAATGACAGTTAAAACTTTACATCGATTAACACCATCAGTTTAAAAAATGATTTTTAATCACAGGTTAAATCCTACTCATCATAAAACTCATGGCAGGATTCATTTTGCTTACCCTGTCCTGTTTAATTTATTCATCAATGATTCTATATTCCACTTATTTTACATTTACCTAACCTGTTATAATAATTTAAAAACGCGAATACCGCCGTATTAAAATCTTATATCAAAGCGGATTTAACGCAATAAATGGGCATTTTCAAAGGGAAATTAATCGCATTTAATCGAAGATCATTAACCATTAATAGTGAATTGAAAATAAATCTGTACGTAAAAGGATATTATCCAAGTAGATGAGTATTAAAGTGTTTTCTCACCAGTTATTTAACAGCGTCAGTAAAGATAAAAAGTGGATATGATTTGCGTTCATTAAACATAATACGGTGATGATTAAAATTAATAAAAAACCGGGGTTAAAAGTGATAAAAACGACGGTCAAAATTTTATACCGATTAACACGATCAGTTAAAAACATGAATTTTAATCACAGGTTAAATCCTGCCAATCATAAAACGCATGGCAGAATTCACTTTATTTACTCTTCCTTGTTTAATTTATTTATTAGTGTTCCTATCCTCCCTTTATTTTACATTTACCTGACCTGCTATAATCATTTAAAAGCGCGAATACCGAAGTATCAAAGCTTTTATATCCGGGCAGATTAAACGCAATAAATGCCGTTTTTCAAAAGGACATTTAATAGAAAATCAATAACCGTTAATAGCGAGTTGAAAAGAAATCCGCACGTAAAAGAATACTCTCTAAAAAGAGGGGGGTTAGTTAAAAAAATGACTTTTAATCACAGGTTAAATTCTGCCAATAATAAAACGCAGGGCAGGATCCATTTTGTTTACCCTGCCCTGTTTAATCCATTTATCAGCGATTCTATACCCTACTTATTTTACATTGGCCTGGCCTGTCATAATCATTTAAAAGCGTGAATACCGAAGTATTAAAGCTTTTATATCAAAGCGGATTAAATGCAATAAAAAAGATAAAACAGTTAATTTGTCAGGATTTACACCCTGAAAAAATTGCCCAGCACATGGCTGACCGGATGACGGCGCAACCCGCCGGCGGGTTGCAGTTCACCCTCGCCGCCGCCGGCCTGCCGCCCCACACCTTTGTCGTCGCCGGCTTTT
>NZ_JBEJZY010000122.1:0-2358 GCF_040256935.1 Photorhabdus viridis | reverse complement strand
GGCTCGACTGCTTCGATGATCCGGCCCTGGCGAAGGAAATCTATTCCGGTCCCTTCCCGCTGGTCGATGTGACGGTAATCCCGGACGATGAAATCCTGACGCATAAACGGGGCGCGTTATTGGAAATGGTGCAAAAACATATCCGGCGACTGGCAGAACAGTCCCCGAGGTATGAGGAGGTACTGATGACAATAGCACAAAGATTGGAACATAAAGCACGTCAGGAAGGATTGCAGGAAGGCGAAAAACGGGGGATCTTGAAAGTCGCGTGGGCGATGATGGACATGGGTATCGACCGTGAAACGATAATGAAAACGACCGGGTTGAGCCAGAATGAGCTTGAGCAAATACGCCACTAACTCATGTTGAGAGTGCTTAATCAGCACTCAACGATCCGTATTAAAAGAGGATCTTACGACGACTGGCAGAACAGTATCTCCCTTATTTCAGGAGATACGGCACTGGGGAACAGTCACGGAAGTATGGCAAACGAACGAACGGGAAAACCAGATGCTTTTTTAGGTTTGGCTACAATGTTGAAAATGACTGCACCACGTACAGGGACCTGGTCCAAATTAGCCAAAAGTTCTATCTGATAAGTATCTTGCTTTAATACATAATCTTCGCTCAACAACGTATTATTCTTTCTAAAATCTTTGGCGGCGTCGGTATCAAATGTTTCATGCCCAATGGCTTTAACATGACGCTCCTCAAATAAAAATTTGAGGGCATCCATTCCCCATCCGGGTATTTGGTTATTGCCACGATTATCTTTATTATCCATGGCATCCTGAGATGACCAGCGTTTACTCCAGTCAGTTCTGAGCGCAACGAAAGTATCTGCCTCAATAATTCCATATTCTTCTTCAAATTTAAGAATATCTTCTTTAGACAGTGAAAAATTAGGATCCTGTTTTGCCCTTTCTGACTGATTAAGTACGATTAAAGGTAAAACCAATTCTTTTAATTCCAACTCATCAAGATAACGGGCATTAGGAACAAAATGGCAGGGAGCATCAATGTGAGTCCCATATTGGCCGGGAAAAGAGAATTGTTGAGCAAAAAAGCCATCCTTATAATCAAAAAGTGTCTTAAACTCAGCTGGTTCAAACATAAAAAAATGGGGAGAATCTTTATCGAAGCTATGTGTTAAATCGACCCATTTTTTCGATTTCAGCAAAGTAAGTGCTTGTAAGATGTTATTTGACATAAAAACCTCATTTTTGATAACTGTTGATGTTTTTTTACCGCTATGGTTTTTTCTATAATAAAAACAAAGTTATGGGTTTTCATCAATTTAAAGAGTTAACTATTTCTTCAAATGTTATATTTGAGTCTATTGCCTGATAGAAACCATTTTCGACATGTATTGGCGTAATTATATTGGTATTTTTCAATATTGGTTTATTATTAAAGAAAACAGATAGTTTTTTTCCTACGTTTTTTTCTTTTATATAGTTTTTTAAATTGACGGTTTTGCTAAGTTAAGTATTATATGTAGATAATTCAATCACTTAAGCATGGGTTAAGTTCAATGGCCGTTGGAGTGAAGAAACTGGCGATAGGCCAATTTCTTTGTATATACGGGAATAAATTTCGTGCGCACAACGCTTTTTGTCGATGATTACAATTTATATTACGGCTTACTAGCCGGAACAGAGTATAAATGGCTCAATCTTCCTAGCAATTTAGTGGTGAGATGGGGAACTTGGTGTTCGGAAAGGATATTAGCCCTAATCGTCTGTGGTTTCAGCATGAAGGACAGGATCTGCAAATTTCGGTTATTGGCAGCAAGCAGGAGGTAATACTGCATAATTGGTATGCTAGTCCCTCCGAACGACCAGGTGACATTATGGCCGGTGACGGTCATCGGTTAATCGACAGTGATGTCGAACACCTTGTCCAGGCTATGGCTGCATTCGCGCCGCCAGAGCCTGCAACCTGTGTTGGCAGCCAACTGGCATTGATCGGTAAACAAGACCCATGGTGGTTATCGCGGGTTTTCATAACCATATTATTATCCCATTATTAATTCCATGCTCATTAATTGTTAGTTAAGTGTTATTGATTGCTTGTAATATTACATTTTTATCATATTTAATGTAATAAAATTACATAATATGGAAAATAGAGTGATGATAACTGCTTAAAAGTGGTCGGATAAGTAGTAAATTTTCATTTTGTGCGGTAAAATTTTAAACAATTTACAGATGGATTATTTTTGGGATTCTGCGAAACGGCGGGATCTTTTTTAGCGAAAAACGCCGTAAACCCTCGCCCAGTGCGGGCGGGGATATAAGGCGAAAAGCCCGCAGGGCTTTAAAGATCAATCTGGCGTTGACTGACTCTGAACGTAGG
>NZ_JBEJZY010000121.1:0-2399 GCF_040256935.1 Photorhabdus viridis | reverse complement strand
TCAATATTGGGGGCTGAGGTTGATCATGAAGGTGCCTATGATACTGACGATACCCGTTTTTTTACCCTGCGAGCTATTGTTAAAATAGCGCAATCTGTTAAACAAACATCTCTGGCCTATCCTGATGAATAGAAAAAAAGTACTGGTTATTGCCATTATCGGCCTACTTGTGCTGGTGTTTTACGGGGTGTGGCACCGGTTACAGCCTTATCCCCCTCATACTATATTAAATCAGAAGGAACAATTAGCTGTGGATAAATTATTAACACACTTACAAACCCGTTGTATTGGTCGGTATCTGGTTGATCTGCCAGCCAATTATAACAACACCGTGGAGGCGGCTAGGGTGAACGATAATCGGGTAGAAACCCGTCTGCTCTATCCGCCTGCCTTTGAACAGCGTATTCAATTACGGGAAGACGCGTTACGGCAGATGAAGACGTCATATCCCATTGATATGCCCTATCTAAAGAATATTTACCGCTTACCTCAGGGGATGCAGGGAATTATTTTCGAGCGTATGGAGGACCAAAGTGTCCCGGATATGGCCCGGGTATTGGAAGCCCACCTGTACAGTAACGGGGTGGCAATAAAAGTGGAAATGAAAGCGGAGGATGGTTCTGCTCCACGTTATGATAAAGATCGGGAAGAGTATCCTAATGTCTATACTAATACTGTGCCAGCGAAACTGGCAGAGTTGAAAGACTTATTATCCCGTATACAGGGACGTAAAGAGACGGAAATACCCACTACTGCCGGAAATTGTATTCCTCATGCATTTATTGCCGATAATAAAAAGGATAAAGAAGATATAGGCTTATTGTATAAAGCGCACCCGGATAATTACCTGAATGTTAGAATGAGTACTAATAATTATATCCGTGAGAAAGACAGTATGCTGGAGCGCTTTGGTGTAATTGAAGCCATGCTGTCCCGGGGGAAAGCTTTGCGAAAAGGGGGGCGGAAAATAAATGGGCAGGATACCGAAGAGCTATTACTGTCGGGCCGTCAGCCGAACAATGATAATCCGCGTTATCTGTTTACATTACGGGTCAATGAAAAAAATGGGGGCAGAAGGACACCGGTATTTAATTTGGCGATAGTCAATGACGAAGAGACACCGACAGCCTATACCCAAAATGAAATTGTGGCGTTCTGGGATGCTATTAGTCAGACCCTGAGAGTCAGACCCGGCGCTTTCGATCCCCGATAACATGCTTTTAAATTAAACCCTTTATAGGGATATAAGGGTTAACTTAATCAAGGGGATAAAAACACTAAAATACCAATAGGTATTTTACATTCAGCTGTCAGAATGACTCAGGCGGTGAAAATTGGATAAAAAAGGATTTGCCGATTTTATTGGCGATGGGGGGTATTCTCTCTGTGAGAGGTCGGTTTTTTTAATAATGCATTAATGGGTGGCTCAATGTGATTAAATTTTATTTTTGGGATGTGGTATTAGTCTGTGTTTTTCTTCTTTTCTATTATGCCTGGCCGGTCATAATGATTATTGATGGTTATGTCATTTATCGGGTGGTTCAATGTATTAAGCGAAAGAAATACAAAGCCCTGCTGTTCTTAATCCCTGTTGTGGTGTTATTGAGTGGGCCGCTTATTTATCTTTTAATTCAGTTTTTGAAGGTATGGGGCCTTTAAGATTAAAGTCAATAATGAGATATCTCGGGATGAAATATTATCTCCTGAATATCTGATGGTTTATTTAGGGTTATTTCTATAATTAATAGAGGATATCACAATGTCTGGTATTGTTTGTTTAGGTGATGCCACTGATCGAGGTGGAAAAGTGATCACCGCTTCTTCAACAATGTATTTCGACGGTAAACAGGCCGCTTTGGTAGGGGATCTCATTCATTGTCCGCTAGAGGGGCACGGTATTAATCCCATTATTGAGGGGGATAATACCGTTCAGGAAAATGGTCGTGCTGTAGTGGTGCATTATTGTCGCTGCCAGTGTGGGTGTCGAGTATTGAGTTCAATGCTTCATAACCAAGTTGAGTCATCGTTATGAGCTGGCCTATTCCTGAGATCCCTCGTCTTCGTGTCATCTTATCGCAGACTGAGGGGCAGATATTTCTTCATTAATGAGGATTAATGACGGGTTTGCTGACCATTATCACCGGAAAATCATGAAAATATTAAATGGGTTTCTGTCACTCACCGGGGAGACATATATCGTAATAATATTCCTTTTTAATAAGTCGTGTTTTGTTTTTGCGATAAGGATTAGGCTTGATTGGTAGTGGTAAGAATATTGTCGTCTGTTCTTGGCTATCACTGAAGATATTCTCATTCGCATATCATGAATGAGAATCATTATTTTTTATCTATTTAGGTAGCGGGATGTAAAGTGAGGTTGTTTATTTTATTTTAATTGT
>NZ_JBEJZY010000120.1:0-2515 GCF_040256935.1 Photorhabdus viridis | reverse complement strand
TATCCAGATCACAAACTGCCCGTAATGTCGCAGGCAAATGAATCTCCAGGAAGTCTCTGGCCGTATCGATATGACTTAAAAACTTTTTAAAAACAGCGTCATGTGGCGTTGGTGTATTTTTTTTCTTCATCAGTGAATGGTAGCATACTTTCTTTTATATTGAAGGAATATTAAGCAAGAAACCGAGCTGACTGAGATGTCTTAAATTTTATTTGACAAAAATGTTGATCGTATCTCAGATATTTTTATTTTCTTCTTAAGCGAAGTTCAGGTTAATTAGCAACATATTGTATCATTTTGTAGTGATACTGATTTTCGTGAATGACCATAAAGCATAAATCTCACAAATCAGTACAAGCGTTGGTGAGTTTACTCGTGGTTTTATTCATCTTGCTTATAACTCCCTCACAGCTAATAAATTTCTTCCTGAATCGTCATTTTGGTTATTTTCCGATCCACAAAGACGACTCAGCGTTTATGATTCGAGCTTTACTTTCATACGATATTACGGGGGATCAATTAAACACGTTTTAACGCTATGATGCATCCATGCACCATAGTATTAACTGAGTTCATGCCTTGCCGCTTCAGCCAAAAAGTGGCTTCTGTCTCGATATTGTGCCGGACTTTCTTTGACACGATTATCAATACGCTGAATAAGTGTATCAGGTAGTGAGATATTAATACGCTGCTGTTTTCCAGAAAATTCAGATAAATCAACATCGATAACAAACCAGCTATCAACATATTGATATTCTTTGTTTTTTGCATAAACCAAATAGCCAGCATCCTGAATTTGTTCAACGGCTCTACTGTTTGCGACCATATCTTCTACTGTTAACAAGATAGCCTCACGCGCCATTATCGCAATATCTTCTTTATCGTCAGCAGCAGAGAAACAGCCATAATCTTCGGTACACAGCGCAGGAATAACCAGACCATACGCTGTATTTTCGTCTTCCGGCAACTCAACACCTACTGAGAAAAACATGATGACCTCCAAAGTCGGCGGGGATTAAATCCCCGCCATTTTCTTTATAGATTTGACGGTGCCGACAGGCAGATCTTTTTTAGGATGCGGGACCGGGAACGTCTTTCCGGTTATAGGTGACCACCAAATTTGGTGACTCCCTCCGTTATGCCTTCTAAGTTCACACCCAACGGCAGTCAGCTCTTTTATCAGGTCAGTTGATTTCATATATTCTCCCAACCTGAGATCAATATACACACGCATACACATGAAGTGAATTTATTTATCTCAAGTGAACGATGTCAAAATAATGGTTAAGAGATTTTCCAGTACATGATGTTGAAAAATGGGATATCACAGCAGGTCCACGCCCAAAATTCAGGGAGTGATTGCTCGGAATGCGTCAGTTGTCGTAAGAATGTGGTCATAGAGGATCTGTGTTTGGAATAGGAACCCAGATCTTAGTTGATAAGGGTTAGCTTTTGCGGCAGCCTCTGTAGGGTGGAGAGTATCACTATCGCGTAATACGTTAACCCTAATGCCCGGTATCTTAATCAAATTTCATAATAAAAATACTGGGGGATGTGGCTAAAATTAAAGAGTTATTTGGAGTTTTTCGACACTGCAAGCTCGGGCATAACGAGCGAGGGTATCTATGCTGGCCTTATTTATATTGCTTTCCATGTGAGAGACGGTCGGCGGCTTAACCCCCATACGTTCTGCTACTTGGGCACGTGTGATACCTGCATTGCGACGCCATTCAGCCAGCAGCGCCTGTAATTTTTCTTTTCGCTCTTCTGCCTCGTATGCTGCCCGGTACTCCGGGTCTTTCATCCATTCAGCGTGTAATTCGTCATGAGTTTTCAATTTCACGTTTGATTTCCTCCAGTCTTTGTTTAGCTAGCTCGATTTCGTTTTTTGGTGTCTTTTGGGTTTTCTTAATGAAGATGTGGAGCATATAGATCTTGCCACCCGATTCATAAACCCAAATGCCGCGAGCGATGTCGTTACCCATTGTGCGGATCTCGTGAAGCCCATCACCAAGGGGCTTTGTATCCGGTTCCCGTAGGATCCGCGGGTTTTCCGCCAGTTTTTTAATCAGCCGGTCATACTTCACTTTTGTTAGTTTCGGTAAATATTGGCTCAAAGGCTAATTTTTCAAAGAAATGTACAGAATCTGTTATGAGATGACCAACAACAAATCTACCAGATTTACCATATCGGCTTATCAAATTGGACTATGCAAATCCGCCGATTTATCACCCAAAAGATGTTCATAATTCCCTCATGGTTAATGTACTCCTCTCAAAATCACCATCTTGGTTATTTATTGATTCGCGGATATGCCCGATTTTTACCAGATTGAATCCTGTTGAATGCTTTAAACCGCTACCCTGGCAAAGAATGCTGTCAGTTTATGGATTATAGAAAATGTTGGTTTGGTGGAAACGGTGCAAAAGGCGAATAATGCGGTGCCAAGTGGCAGGAGAATTAACGGAAAATCTCTGGTCGGGGATATCAGTTTGAGTGCCGGGGATGTGGGGG
>NZ_JBEJZY010000119.1:0-2571 GCF_040256935.1 Photorhabdus viridis | reverse complement strand
GTTCTTCTAAATTAAACATGCCTGAGGATCTCCACGATTTTGTTTTCTTTGACAAAAACTTTGATCGTGCCTCAGGCACTTAGTTCCCTTCTTAAGCAAACCTCAGGTTAACCAATAACTTCTTATGCTGCTTACTCAATTTTGTTGAAGAATAGAAAGACAGAAGAGAGCGTGGAAAGGGAACAGATGATACATACTCCAAGGAGTAGAGGAAATTAATTTAAAACGCTTTCTTATTTCCCAAGCCGGCCATATCCCATACTCCACTCTATTATCATTGTTCTGAAACAATGGAAAATATTGCAATGGGCGATCCGTAACTATTACACATCATGGGTAGGTTTCCACTGCAATAGTGAACCGATCATTTTAAAACAGCGAGAGCAACAAGGAATAAAAGTGCTTTACAGATATCCGGTAGGAAGATGTGAATGTGATAAAATTTCCTCAGATGATACAGAACCATTTTCTCAATTAACAACGATAATTATATTCTGGCTTGTAGTTGTATGCCAGAAAGTGGTTTTACTTCCAAGAATCGCAGAACAAATAAATGTTAAACTCAAATCAAACCGCAGTGCCATAAATTGGCATACGAACAGGTTCCACAAATGGCATCAATCGATCATTCATAATTTTGATTGGATCACAAAAGCTCATTACGCGATCAGATAACGTTAATTTCGGTTGAGCCAGCAAACAAAGACTCGCACTATCTCCAGCTTCCGCCACCAGAAATATAGCCTCTGTTCCGCAATCCTGAAGCCGTACCTGAATTAATTCTCCTTGCACAGGTTTTTCTATCATGGCAAACCGGGAAAAATACCAGCTTCTTGGCATTTGCGGCTTTATAAAGCGAAAAGCAACTAACGCATTAAGAATTAATTCAGCCCTGAATTCATCTGAAATATTAATCCGGCGTGTCTGTTCTTCAAAACAATAATAAAGGGCCGCATCTTCTACAGAAAATGAAGTCTCTCCCATTGCATAAGGCGTCAGCATCTTTGCAGGAAAACAGGAACGAAAAGCCATACCCTTAGACAGATCGAGCATTACGCGGTCATGGTCAGTATCAAAATACCAGCGCCATTGGTCATCAGGTTTAAGTTTCATGGGTTATCCTTATTATGCAAAAAAACTGACATCGCTAAATAGATGCACTAAACAGATTGTAAATAACTTGTCCGCTATTCAGTGAAATAAGCCTTGCCATATAGCCAGATATGAAGGACTGATAAAAATTTAGATGATCAGAGCGAATATAGACGAGTTGGGGGCAAAAATAAACCCCCAATGATAAATTAACCACAAAATTTAGATATGATTGACGATATCTTTGACTAATTTTGGACCATGATAGATAAATCCAGAGAAAATCTGTATTAAAGAGGCCCCTGAGGCTATTTTTTCTCTGGCGGCGGTCAGTGAATCTATTCCTCCAACACCGATAATAGGAATTTCACCTCTTAGTTCTCGATAGAGCTGGCGAATAACTTCTGTACTACGTAACTGAATCGGTCGTCCACTTAATCCACCAGCTTGTTGGCAATAGTTAAGGCCCTCAACTAATTTCCGGTCTAATGTTGTATTAGTCGCAATAGCACCATCAATATTATGACGAATTAAACTATCTGCAATTTGGATCAACTCTTCTTCAGAAAGATCTGGTGCGATTTTTACCGCAACAGGAACATATTTTTGATATTTTTGCTGAAGCTCACTCTGCTTATCTTTAATTGCAGACAATAAATCATCCAGCGCTTCGCCATATTGCAGTGTTCTTAAACCTGGCGTATTTGGTGAAGAAATATTAATCGCGATATAGCCGGCATAAGGATAAATTTTCTCCATGCAGATTAAATAATCATCTTTCCCATGCTCTACAGGCGTATCTTTATTTTTACCAATATTGATCCCAATAACTCCACCATATTTTGCCTTTTTGACATTTTCCACCAGGTTATCGACACCAAGATTATTGAAACCCATACGGTTAATTAGCCCTTCAGCTTCAACAATACGAAATAATCTGGGTTTATCGTTTCCTACCTGAGCTCTTGGGGTTACAGTGCCAATTTCAATAAAACCAAATCCCATTGCGCCAAATGCATCAATACAATCGCCATCTTTATCAAGACCTGCGGCCAGGCCAAGGGGATTTTTAAATGACAGGCCCATACAAGTAACAGGTTTTGTAGCAACTGATTGATGGATAAGAAATTCGAAAGGACTACCGCTAATGCGCTTGAGCTGGCGGAAAGTTAACTCGTGCGCCCGTTCCGGATCAAGCTGGAACAACGCCTTCCTGATGAGAGAGTAGTACATGCGATCTCCTGAGATCAAGATAACAGGGAGTGACTGCCGTAAATTAAGCGCCGGGCATCTTAATAAGATCTGATCCGAAAGTAAACGATGGCAAGAATAAATTTATTATCCTGGATAACAAGTCAAAGAATATCGGGGTGACTGCTCCCCGCCCTGTCGGGCGAGGCTTCCCACTTCCTAGGCCGCAACCGTCTGTGTGACGGATTTACACTGGCCTCCATGGGCAGAAACGACGAGTCCCGCCGC
>NZ_JBEJZY010000118.1:0-2735 GCF_040256935.1 Photorhabdus viridis | reverse complement strand
GTGCCACAGGTGTACGCCCGGGTGAAATCCGGCGACCTGAGCGGTGACGGCGCCCTCCTTGCCGGCAATACGGTAGCGCTTAACAGTCAGGGCGATATCACCAACAGCGGCACGGTCAGCGGGCGAGATGTCACCCAACTGACGGCCAACAACCTGACCAACCACGGCTTTATTCGCGGGGGCAAAGTCGATTTAACGGCCCGGCAGGATATCACCAACCGGGGCGGCCAGATTCAGGGGGAAGATAAGGTTGCCTTACAGGCAGGCCGGGATATCACCAGTGCCTCGACCCTGCGCGGGGAGGAGGCGAACCGCTGGCTGGACCGCCCGGCGGGCATCTATGTGCAGAACGATAAAGGCACCCTGTCGCTTAACGCGATAAATAATGTCCAGCTCACCGCCAGTGAGGTGAAGAACGCCGGGAAAGACGGTCACACTGAGATAACGGCAGGGCATGACCTGATGCTGGAGACCTTAAGCACCCACCGCACAGAGCAGGGCGACTGGGGGAAGGATAATTACCGCCATCTGACCCAACAGACCGATATCGGCAGCCAGATAACCGGCGCCGGTGATGTGACCCTGCAAGCCGGGCATGACCTCAAGGCCACCGCCGCTAACGTCAATGCCGGTCAACACCTGACGGCGCAGGCCGGAAATACCCTGACGCTGACCACCGGTACGGCCTCATCCGACTTAGTGGAGCACAGTAAACAAACCAGCAAAGGCTGGCTGTCGAAATCGTCAGTGGAAACCCATGATGAAGTGCATGACCAGCAAGCACTCAGCACCACATTCAGTGGCGATAAGGTCAACATACAGGCCGGAAAAGACCTCAATATCCGCGGCAGCAACGTGGCGGGCACGCAGGATGTCAGCCTGAATGCCGGTCATCAGCTCACCGTCACCACCGCAGCGGAAGCCCATCAGGAAACGCATTTACGGCAGGAGAAAAAATCGGGCCTGATGGGGACGGGAGGAATAGGTTTCACTGTAGGCAAAGCCAGCCAAAAAACCACCACTGACCGTGACAGCCAGCTAACCAAAGGCAGCACCGTGGGCAGCAGCCAGGGCAATGTCACGCTCAACGCCGGAGAACAGCTCCGGGTTCACGGCAGTGACGTGGTTGCCGGTAAAGATATGACCCTCACCGGTCAGCGCGTCAATATCACCAGTGCAGAAAACAATCACACGGTCTTGACGAAAACCGAACAGAAACAGAGCGGCCTGACGGTGGCGCTCAGTGGGGCCGCCGGTTCGGCTATCAACACTGCGGTGCAAACGGCCCGTGAGGCCCAGGAAACGCAGGACAGCCGGGTCAAAGCTTTGCAGAACACCAAAGCGGCCCTCAGTGGTATGCAGGCGGTTCAGGCGGCGCGGCTGGCGGAAGCCAAAGGCGGTGACGACAAAAGCAATAACAATGTGGTGGGCCTCAGCCTGTCTTACGGCAGCCAGTCCGCCCGTTCAGAGCAGCAGCAACACCAGACCACGCAACAGGGCAGCCATCTCACCGCTGGCGATAATCTCACCATTAGTGCCAAAGGGGATGACAAAGGCGCATCAGGCCAGAATGGCGATATTCGTATTCAGGGCAGCCAGTTACAGGCGGGTAAAGACCTGCAACTCCATGCCCGTCGGGATATTCAGCTGAGTTCCAGCCAGAACAGCGAACAGACCACCGGCAAAAACAGCAGTCACGGCAGCTCGCTGGGCGTGGGTCTGACCGCCGGACCGGGGGGCACTGGCCTGAATGTCTCGGCCAGCGTCAATCAGGGCAACGGTCATGAAAGCGGCAACGGCGTCAGTCACAATAACACCACGGTACAGGCGGGGCAGACTGTCACCCTGAACAGTGGCCGGGACGCCACGCTCAAAGGGGCGCAGGTTAGCGGCGAACAGATGATTGCCGGGGTGAAACGCCATCTGACATTAAGCAGTGAACAGGCCAGCCAGCGCTATGACAGTCAGCAACACAACGCCAGCGCCGGGGCCAGTGTCACGGTCGGCCCGCAACCGGGCGGGACTTTAAGCCTCAGCGCCAGCCGCGACAAACTCCACAGCAACTTTGACAGCGTACAGGAGCAAACCGGGCTGTATGCGGGGAAAGGCGGCTATCAGGTGAACGTGGGTGAACACACCCAGCTTGACGGCGCGGTCATTGCCAGCACCGCGGACAAAGCCAACAACACGCTGGATACCGGTACCCTGGGCTTTAAAGCTATTCACAACCAGGCTGATTTCAAAACCGAGCACCAGAGCGCGGGACTCAGTACCGGTGGACCGGTGGGGAGTCAGTTGCTGAGCAATCTGGCGGCCAATACCCTGGTGGGCGCAAACAAGGCGGGCCATGCTGAAAGTACAACTCAGGCGGCCGTCAGTGACGGCACGGTGATTATCCGGGATAAGGCGGCTCAACAGCAGGATATCCGAACCCTGAGCCGCGATACCGATAATGCCGGCAATGCCCTCAGCCCTATCTTTGATAAAGAGAAGGAGCAGCGACGGCTGAGACAGGCGCAACTGATAGGCGAAATCGGGGCGCAGGCAAGGGATATTGCCAGTACGGAAGGGGCGATAATCGCCACGAAGGCGGCAAAGGAGAAAATCGCCAATATCAGTGAATCAGACAAAGCGGCGGCAAAAGAAACACTGGCAAAAGCGGGCAACCGTCACCCGACCGGGGATGACATCAAAAAGCAACTCTACGACACCGCTTACACGCAGGCGCTGAATGA
>NZ_JBEJZY010000117.1:0-2839 GCF_040256935.1 Photorhabdus viridis | reverse complement strand
GCGGCGGGACTCGTCGTTTCTGCCCATGGAGGCCAGTGTAAATCCGTCACACAGACGGTTGCGGCCTAGGAAGTGGGAAGCCTCGCCCGACAGGGCGGGGAGCAGTCACTACTTGAAGAGTCCTGGCTTTAATTTATGCTCTCCTGTTTCACCTTCTTTGGTAAAGATCGCTGTTATTGCGATCAGGCGCCATTATGGCATATCAGTAATTAACGTCAACATGTGTGCCTTTTAGGCATACATATATAATCACGTGAGCTTTTTAATATTTACATACCGAATAGTTTTTTAAAGAAATTATACCGAAATGACAGAATTAATAGGTATATATTCTTAATATTATAGTCAGCTTGTTTTTTTATATTCATATTTATCAGGCTAAAGTACCGTCCATTTATAAATATTGGCTGAAAACTGTAATTTCATGTCATGTATTCTGCCATTAATGGAAATCAGATATATATTTGGATAAGTAATTATTCATGTTATTTTTTTATTTTGATATTGTTTATTTAAGGTATTAAATTCATGAATTTTCATATTCATAATATTTTTCTATTATTGCAAAGGAATATATATGAAAATTAGTATTTATTTGAAATTGTTTCATTTCGGTGTTAAATGTAATTAGCATTTACATTAGTTATGTAATTTGATTATTATAAAATAAGATGTAATGAAGTCAGTTTACGTTTTATATGGGAAAATATACATGGATTTATTGTAAGGCAATGATAAATAATATTTTTATTGTTTTTGTCTTGTTCTTTGGTTGTTGGAGATTATTGATATTTATAAACACCTGATTTCATCTGAAATAATTTCAATCAGATATTAATTCCAAATGGACAAAATACAGCAAGGACTTAGCGCTCATGCCAGTAGATATATTCAATAGATCCATTTTTATTTAGTTGTGGAATTCAGCGTCGGTTAATAAAAAATTGCTGTAGATCAAAGACGCTTATCTAAAAAACAGGAAAAAAATGGAATACCTTCTTCCGGTTCATCAAATGAACCATTTATTCCGTTGTCTGGAAAATTATTGTCACATAATTATTAATTGTGCAGTTATTAACCGGATTATGACATCCAGCGCCTGAGAGAAAGTATTGCCTGAGTATCTTTCGATGCCTGGCGTACCTGCTGTTATTTCTCCCAAAAGTAAAAGAAAAACATTTGTGATGGTTGCTGGGAATAACCGTTTTCAAATATCCAATAGATTCGTTGAGGTAGTAAGCAGATGAAAGACAGTATTACCAGAAAGGAAAATACCCTTGAAGCGGGGTTGTTGCTGGAAACCTGGAACGCCACAGAAACCCCGTATCCTGACCATTTATGTATCCATCAGTTGTTTGAACAACAGGCAGAGAAAACCCCGGCTGCCGCAGCGTTAATCGCGGGAGATAAAACCCTGAGCTACGTCGAACTGAATGCCCGCGCTAACCGGCTAGCCTGTCAACTGATTGAACAGGGTGTGTACCCGGATGACCACGTGGCGATTCTGTTAGAACGCTCGGTTGAACTGGTAGTGGCTCAGTTGGCTATCCTTAAGGCTGGTGCGATTTATGTCCCTGTCGATCCCAACGTACCGAATGAGCGGAAAAGTTGGCTGATAAACGATTGTGCCGTCAAATTACTGCTGACTGATATGCAGACCAAGATCCCGGTTGACTTAGTTGTTCCGCGGCTCCGCCTTACCCCCGAGACAGAACCAATCCGGGAAGAGGAACATCGTAATCTTGATTTATTGGGCGCCAGCGCTGGACCGGCGTATATCATGTATACCTCCGGTTCGACGGGGATGCCAAAAGGGGTCATCGTGCCTCACCGGGCTGTCGTTCGGCTGGTCATCAATAACGGCTATGCTGAAATCGAACCCAATGACCGGATTGCTTTCGCCGCTAATCCGGCTTTCGATGCCAGCACCTTCGAAGTTTGGGCGCCGTTGCTCAACGGTGCTGCGCTGGTGGTTATTGATCATACTACGTTGCTGACGCCGCGGGATTTTGTCCAAGCGTTACAGGCGCATCGCATTACGGTTCTGTGGCTGAGTGTCGGGTTGTTTAACCGGCTGGCGGCGGAGCTATCCCCGGTACTGCCTCAACTTAAAATGTTGTTGGTCGGGGGAGATGTCCTCGATCCGCATGTCATTGCTCAGGTGCTGCGTAAGAACCCGCCACAACAGTTATTGAATGCCTACGGTCCGAGTGAGGGAACCACGTTTACCACGACCTATCGTATTGACGCGTTAACATCAGGGACGGCTTCTATTCCTATTGGCCGACCCATTGCCAATACCCGGCTTTATTTGCTAGATACTGACGGTCAGCCGGTATCATTGGGGATGACTGGTGAGATTTATGTCGGGGGTGACGGCGTGGCCTGCGGTTATCTCAATCGCCCTGAACTGACCGCTGAACGCTTTCTCACCGATCCATTCAGCAATAAACCGAATGCACGTATGTACCGAACCGGAGATTTGGCCCGCTATCTGCCCGACGGCAATCTGGAGTTCCTGGGCCGTAACGATCAGCAGGTGAAAATCCGCGGTTTCCGGATTGAACCGGGGGAAATTGAGGCCCGGCTGGTGGAATATCCGGCGATACGTGAAGCCGTGGCGCTGGCGTTAGGAGAGGGGCAGGATAAACAACTGGTTGCCTATGTACTGACCCAGGAGAATGACGGATTGGCTGCCCGCCTGCGTGAGTACCTGAGTTCGCGGTTGCCGGATTATATGGTGCCGGCGGCCTTTGTGCGTCTGGATGTTTTCCCGCTGACCCCAAACGGCAAACTGGATCGTCGGGCGCTGCCGATGCCGGGTGAAGAGGCTTTTGCC
>NZ_JBEJZY010000116.1:0-2899 GCF_040256935.1 Photorhabdus viridis | reverse complement strand
GGTCAACCCCGGCGCGATGGCTTCCACCTGTTCAGGTTCGCCCACCAACAACAAGATACGGACTTTATACCCCCAGAACAGGCCATAACGACGGTGCAGGCGATCGCCTAAGTCATTGAGTATCAGAGCGGACTGGCTGGGGAGAATTTTTGTCCCTTCGGTTTCAGGTCTGAGTTTTTGTTGCGTTTTATTCTGCCGGATATGCCACCAGGCAGCATTTCCGAATAAGCCGATTAATATGGCCGGGAAAATCGTGGCACAGACATACCACGCAGGTTTAAGCAGGCCATTTTCCGTCAGCAATGCTTGATTAAAATAAATCAGCAGGAAAAATGTCCCGGCAAGGCTAAGGGTAATAAAAACATATCCCCAATAGCCATAATGATGATCACCATTCACTTTCATGGGTGTAATTCCTTAGTCATTAAATAGAGGATGGCATTCCCCTCAGGTAACTGATTGATAACGATATGGTCGCTATTTGTCAGGCCAACTGCCTCAGTCAGCATGGCTGATGCCAAAAACACGGACAGCGGCCCTGGCGACCCAAACGTGTGATCGATTAAATGGATTGGATTTTCTGGGGAGAAATTGAGTGAATGCGCATAGCTGAGAATCGCCAGCTCAGTCAGCACATTATTAGGGACACCCGTTACCCAAAGGTGTCGCATATGCGTTTTATCAATACGGTTATATTCAAACAATATAGGCAGATCTTTTGTTATTTCCCCCGGTAACGAAGGTAAAGGCCGCCCCATACCGGCAAAGACATTGAGTTTTTTTTGGGTGGCAAATTCCGTCGATGAAAGTAACTGGGCAGACACAAATTCGCTGTATGCCTTTTTATCACTGCCAGGCGGCCAGCGTTGGCATGCAAGAACCATTATTAGCCCTTCGAAAGCCGCCTCTTTGTATAACTTATCGATCTCATCCCTGTTTTCTGCCTGAATGGGCAGCAGATCCCACTGTTGGTATACCAAAGATTGATAGGAAAGCCAGTCGTCGGAAGAAACAGGGGCAACATAAATCCGGTGTAAAAAACCGCGATAATTCGGGCATTGTTTCTCCAGCTCACGATCAATTTCATCCAATAATTGCCGGTTATCTTTCGACGATAAAAACAGCGCTCGTCCTCTATGAGGAAAGGTAGGAATATCTTTCGAATCACCTAACAGCGATGCCATACCTTGCTGTTCAGGCGTCAGAATTATGTTGCCGACCACAGCCAGTTGTTTTCTGCTCCATTGCTGCCACTGGAAACGGGTTTCGGCACTGGCCTCTTCCCAAGCGTACGCTGCCGCACAATATTGCTCATAGCGGTTCAGCGCTGCGCCGAATAACATCAGCCATATCAAGAAGGACGGTAAGCTGCTATAAATCGCAGCGTGAATAAAATCGGTCGTGTCTTTTAGAAAAGCATAAACGAGTGTGCCAACAACCAGTATTAACAGTAGAATGATAAACCATAATCGATAGCGCAAAGGCGCTACTGCTTTGAGTTCAGGTATTTCAGGAATAGGCCAGCTCATAATAATGACCTCATAGTATTATGAAGAATGGAATTTGAAACAGAGTAATAGCCATTGTGCATCACAATGGAATAAATACCCGGGTTAATTGCATTACCTAAACAAATAATATCAAATATCATGATATCCTCTCTAATTATCATCATAATAACCCCATAATAAACAGTTGATATCTGGAGATAATGTTTTATCTCCAGATATCCCGCCATTAACTTTCATCCTTGCATCCATGCATCCATGCATCCATGCATCCATGCAATTCAAATAAAAATAAGAAAACCATTCACCAAGACAAGAGAGCAGCCAAGATAGACAACAAAGTAAGTAATATATTGTTGTTCAACCTTCACCGTCTGAACCTAAAGTACGTATTTATTTCCATCCGTTTACCCATATAAATTTGACCATATCATTATAAAAATAATAGAACCGCTCATTAACAACGCAACAAAAATTAAGAGTAGGGCACGCGTGTATTTCTTTTGCTTAATGCATTTAATTATCCGACAAATAACCAACACATCAAGAACCATAATTATCGGCCAAATATAATATAACAAGAAAACAGAAGCGAATAATGCCGCATCCCAATAGTCAAGTCGAATCATATTGTTCCCCTCATTAGTGAATTATTTTTAGAATCCCCAACCTCTCACAAAGAGAAGAAGAGAAGCCACAACAGCTGATAAAACCAATAATTTCTTTTTTTATTCAATTTTCACTGTCTGAATAATCTGATAACTGAATATAAAAACGCTTTAATTTTATTATATTACCCTGATTTTTTACCCCTATATCCCTATAAGGGGTTTAATTTAACGCGTATTTTTATCGCTCGCCGAAAGCGCCCGGTCTTTTACGAAAGCTCTTCGTTACTGCATCCCAAAATGCCACCAGTTCATTTTCACTATATGGTGTTGGCGATTCCCGGTCATTCTTCAACTCAATATTAACAAAAGGGTTTTTATAATCTCCTAATGTTTCATTGGCAATTAAATTAAACATATATTGAGGGATTTTTATTTCAGGCTCCGATAACATCCCTTCCGAACCTGACGCTAAAATTTCCTCCGTATGAGTACCGTTAATTTTACGCTTCCCTTTTCTTATTGTTTTGACACGCATGGCTAATAACATCCCTTCCATTCCACTAATACGATCCAGCATATTGTCTTTCTCTTTAATATAATTCAATATCTCAACGCTGAAATTAAAGTGGGCACTATCATTTCCCTGATAGACAAAGGTTATTCTTTCTTTCTCATAACGACTACCAGCAATAAATCCATCAGGGATACAGGTTCCTGCCACTGTCGGAATTTCTGTATCCTTTCTGCCGCTGATTCTAGATAATAACTCTTTCATTTTCA
>NZ_JBEJZY010000115.1:0-2978 GCF_040256935.1 Photorhabdus viridis | reverse complement strand
CACCCAGTCCAGTACTGAGCCGCCGGCATCACAGCCAAAACAGTGATAGAGATTTTTTGCCGGTGAGATAACCATTGACGGGGTTTTCTCCTGATGGAACGGGCACAGCAGTACGTAATCTTTGCCGCGTTTAAAGAGCTGTCGCCCCTGTTGCTCCACCACGGCGACTAAGGAGACGGCGGCTTTCAGGTGCTGTAATTCGGCTTCGGGAATGCGGGCCATAAGTTTGTTCCTTTAAAACCTTGTCAAGACCATATATGTGTTTTATTATGGCACATATATATGTACCATCGTCAAGTGGATATTAATCAAGGGGGTAAAATCATGAGTCACTCGGTTTACTGGTGCTTATCTATGCCCTTATCTGAACGACTCATTGCTTTACGTAAGCAACGTAGCCTATCTCAGCAGGCGATAGCTGATGCTATTGGGATTCATGCTAATAGCTGGAAGAAGTACGAGACAGGGCAGGCTCAGCCTTCCCTTGATGTATTGAAGAAGATCGCGACTTCGCTGAATGTCAGTACGGATTTTTTGTTATTTGATGAACATGAACGTGTACCAGTTGATGAACTTTCCTTGCAGTTTGAAGCCATCAGCCAGCTTCCTGATGATGAACAGAGTATTGTTCGTGAAGTGCTGGAGAGTTTAATTATCAAGTATCAGTCCCGACGTTGGGATTCAGCCAGACAGGCAGCGAAGAAGAAAGAAGAGTAACGAATAAAGCTAACGCGGATTGCCAGTGCGCCAACACTGACAACCCGCTCACCACAGCAACTAATAGGAGTAGTCACTATGGCTAAGGCGCATTCTAAAGCAGAAGCGGCAGTAAATAAAGCTGTGAAAACAGAACGTTATTACACGGTGGGCTATGTACCGAACGGGAACAGGGTCAACAACGCCACACCGGCAATACACCTTAAGGGGCAGTGGCTGAGACAGGCGGGGTTTAATACCGGCGGCCAGATTACGGTGAAGGTGATGGACGGTTGTCTGGTGCTGATTCCAGAGAGTGAAGCCACGCAACAACAGCATCAGCAGTACCAGCGGCAACAGGCCCAACTGCAAGAGATCAAGCAGCAGATGCAGGCGCTGATAACTGGTTTTGTGGGTTAAGAGGAGAGCATGAGATGACGATAGCGATTGAACATTTACAGGATATTCAGTTAACTCACCTTGAAGCACTGGCCTTGGCCCAACTGGTTAAGCGGCTGAACTGGGCGGAGATACGCGCCTGTGCCGTGAATGACGAGGAAGCGTATCAGATCAAAGATGCGATATCTAAACTTCAATCTGCTCTAGCGTACAGTGGGTATTCGCCAAGATAGATCATAAATAAGGCCGGAAGATCACTTAGGATCTTCCGGCCTTATTAATATGTTTTAGGATAAATTAGAGAACCCAAAATCTATATATCCCTCAGAGCTAATAACAAAGCACCATTTTTTATTTTCATCAAAAAAATAATGATGTTGTGGCACATTATTAATAACAAGCAAAGAAATAGCATGGAATTGCTCTGGATTCATAGCGATTGCAAAGTCTAAAGATGAATCATTTATATAATAAATTGTTTTACTGCTAGATATGACCTTGTTAAGAGAATGATCTGCAACAAATTTATTCATTAATAATTCCAAATCATCATCTTTCGTATATAAACAACTTTGATGATTATTGGTTTTTGACCAATCTATTTTAGAGCCTTTCCATTCAAAAGAATCTGATAAAGAATCGGCTATTTCTTCCCAATCATCTATTATTACTGGAGGATTAGGTTGTTGATTGATTTCATTTCTAATTTCTTCATCAAGAGTCATGAGCCTCTCCACGGTTTTGATGGAAGATCAAATAGCTTTTGCAGTTTAGTGACTGTTTTCTCAGTAGCATCAAAAAGGAAATGTTCACCTTTTTCTTTTCCACTAAAGACATTAATATGGGCACCGCTTCTTTCATCATATTCAATTCTAAAACCTGTTTTTCCATCAGCGGTAGTCATTCCGACAGGCTGGTTCTTTGTAGAACCAAACTTACCAGTGTTCACTTTTTCTGCTTTAAATTTTCTATCTGTAAGCCAATTTAATGCTTTATTTCTAGCTTGTTCAAACGAGTCTTTAACTGCTGGACAGCCAGCAAGACCCAGCGGATCAATCCACGACACCGGATTCGGCACGTACGCATACAGGTTCAGACCCCCTGCTAATCCAATGGGGTCAGGCGTTATGAACCGGCCTATCTCCGGCGCATAATACCGATACGTATTAAAATGCAGCCCGGTCTCTTTGTCAAAATATTGCCCTGCATAACGCAGGTTTTGCCGGAAGTCAAAGCTCTTTGATGACAGGGCCGGATCGGTGAAGTAAGCCAGCGGGGCGCCATCCAGTTCACCGAAAGTACTGTATTTCTCCGCCCACGCAATTTTGCCGTCCTCGTCCGTCACTTCCAGCGGCGCACCATTAATATCCGTGTGGTACCAGTAGTAATCGTGCCGGGTTCCCTTCGTGATGATGCTGGCCAGCGGGGTGTAGCTGTCATGGGATTCGTAGCAGTAGGTTTGCGTTTCACCCCTTTTTGCCTCGCGCTCCTGCAACAGTCGCAGGCCATGCCAGACAAAATCGGTTTGTTCATAACGCGCCAGTCCATCAATCCCGATCTTCACCACCTTGCGGATACGCCGACCAAGGGCATCATAATGATAACGCGCCGTGGTGTTGCCGATTACCGCCACGGTCAGGCGGTTGTCGCCATCATAGCGGTAATCCTGGGTTTCGCGCATGCTGCCCGCCCGGCGGGTTATGTTGCCGTGCGGGTCATGCTCATAGCGCCATTCTCGCCAGCGGTTCAGGCGATCGCCCTGCGGCTCCATGGTCTTAGACAGCCCCCGCTCTTCCGCTTCACGCCCCAGTATCGCCTGCGGTGGCTCCAGCAGGTTATCCGCCCGGTCATACCACAACATATCCTCATAAGCGTTACCCCAA
>NZ_JBEJZY010000114.1:0-2981 GCF_040256935.1 Photorhabdus viridis | reverse complement strand
TTCCGCTCGAAAACCCACAAGGGCGACGGTTACAACGAACTGCGCTTTGAGGATGCCCGGGGCAGTGAAGAACTGGCTTTGCATGCGCAGCGCGATATGAACACCGTGGTGAAACACGACCAGACCCTGGTCGTGGAAACCGGTAACCGCCAGGTCACGGTGAAGACCGGTGATGAAAAAACCACCCTTGAACAGGGTAATCTCACCGAAGCTATCTGTCTGATGCGCAGCACCGAAGCCAATCAGGTGCAGGTCAGGGCCAAAGCAGGCAAAGCCGGAGACGGAACCCAGCTGTACGAAGCCAGTGACACTATTACGCTGACGGTCGGCGCGGGAAAAATGGTCATGACCAAAGAGAATATCAAAATCACCTTCGGCGGCTCCGTAATTGAACTCAACCCGGGCGGGGTGTTGATTAATGGCACAAAAATTGGCCTGAATTAAATCACCCGGACACCGGCAAAAAACCCTAAACACTCACCAGGACAACCCAATGACCCAGAAAACTTCTTTAGTCCCGTTTCACTTCAATGCCGGCTCGGTCAAAGTACCCCACGACTGGCAGGATGTCAGTATGCTGGTACTCAGCAGTCCCAACGACAAAAACGGCAGCAGTTTCACCCTCTCCCGCGATACCCTGCCCTGGGGACTCGACTTTATCCCGTTTGCCGAACGGGAAATCACCGCACTCAGTCAGCAGCTGAAAAACTATCAGCTCATTTCACAGGAAAACGGCCAGCTGGAGGGCCGCGAAACCGTGACCTCGGAGTTCACCTGGGACTCCCCGCAAGGCACTCTGCATCAGCTGATGCTGCTGCTTCACCTGCCGGAGCAGGTGCTGATTTTTACCGGCACCTGCTCCGGCAGGATGACTGAGATTCAGCGCGCGCAGATGCACGCCATGATAACCTCGTTTCAGCCCCGTCCGGGTGATAAACAATAACCTCAGGGAGCCGCAATGAGCCTATTACAACATGTCTGGGTGGGGGCCGGTGCGGCCCGCCGTCCCCCCGCCGCATCACCCCGGAAAACCGCCGCCGGCACAGAGGCGCCGGTTAAATCCGCCCCGCCGCCCCGGACCGCAAAGACAACCTCACATTCGGATAAGGCCCTGGAATTTCTGGAAAGCGATGCGTTCAGCCAGGTCTCTATGGGGGCCGCCGGCGCCTATGCCGTGGCGACCGGGGCTGCGGCGCCCTTTGCCGCGGGCCTGGCCGCCGGCACCATGGGGGCTTATGCCGGCAGCTATGCCGGCGATAAAATGGGTCATCAGATAGCCCATTTCCTGGGCATGCAGACGGTAGCAACCGAAGGCCATGCGCCGGCCCGGCTGGGGGATGCAATTGCCCACCAGAATAAAAAAGCCGGCTTATGGGGCGCGCTGGGCGGCATTCTGCTGGGTGCCGTGGCGGTGGTCGCCGTCGGGGCGTTAACCCTGGCGACCGGCGGGCTGGCCCTGGCCGTGGTGGCCGGCGCGGCGGCAGGATTAGCCGGCGGCTTTGCCGGTGGCATGGTAGCCGGTATCGGTGCCGCTATCGGGCAATACGGCGAAAATAAAGGCACGATTATTGAAGGCTCGCCGGATGTCTTTTTTGAAGGCAAACCGGTGGCCCGGGTCGGGGATAACATTGTGTGCAGCGACCACCCCGGCCCGGGGGTGATTGCCGAAGGCGCTAAATCCGTGTTTGCCAACGGCAAACCAATTGCCCGGCTGGGTCACCGCACCACCTGTGACGCCAATATCAACAGCGCCGCCGCCTCCATTGCCATTACCCAGGAGACGCTGGGGGTGTATGACATCATGGAAAGCAGCGACACAGAGTTACGCTGGGCGGTGGCACTGGCCGGATTAATCCCCCTGCCCAGAGGGAAAAAAGGCAACCCCCATCAAGAGCCCACCCCGTCGGTGAAAAAAACAGGCTGCAACAGCCAGTTCTGTAGCAAAGCCGGTGAACCGGTGGATGTGGCGACCGGGGATTTCTTACAGCTCTGGCCGGTGCTCGCCCTGCCGGGGTTATTGCCGCTGACCCTCAACCGGGTGTACCGCTCAACCGCCAATTTTTCCGGCCTCTTTGGCCCCAAATGGGCGGACGACTGGTCACAGCACCTGAGACGGGACGGCGAAGAGACCCATTTCACCGACGGCGAGGGGGTGATTTACACCTTCCACACCCCGGCCGAAAACGTCTTTTCGGTCAACCTGCACGCCGGTCATTATCTGCTGTACGGCCAGTTAAATGGCGAACTGCACCTGTTTAACCGCCGCACCCAGCACACCCTGAGCTTTGCGCCAGTGCCGGCCCAGGCGGATAAACGCGGCCTGTCGGCGATAGCGGACCGCCACGGCAACCGGACGGTCTTTCGTTACGATGACGCCGGGCGGCTGGCGGATATCGTGCAGGCCGGCGGGGCTGAACTGGTGCTGCACTATGAACCCGCGTCTCAGACTCAACTGTCTCAGCTCACAGCAATTGACTGGCGACATCAGGGCCAGCACCAGCGGCTGGTCACCTGCCGCTATGACAGTCAGGGTTACCTGGCCGAATGCGCGTCGTTTCAGTTTAACCATTTGTGGCATGAATACAGTCCGCAGGGGAACATGACCCGCTGGCATGACACCGACCAAACCGATGTCACCGTTCACTATGATAAAGCGGGCCGGGTAACCGCCACAACCACCCCGCAGGGCTACTGGCAGGACCGCTTTGCGTATGATGACGAAAACCGCGTCACCCGGTATTTCGACGCCGAAGGCGGCTGTACCCGTTACGAATACAATGCGGACGGGCTGGTCACCCGGGAAGTTAATCCGCTCGGTCACGACACCCTGACTGAGTGGGATTTCAGTCGCCCGGTCTCACAAACTGACCGTAAACGTCCGGTGAACTCACCTTGCTCCTCTCATTCGGTTCATGCACGCTAGGTTTTTGTCTTAACCTTGTGAGGAACCATGAGCCGTAGCCGATATACCCCGGAACAAA
>NZ_JBEJZY010000113.1:0-3074 GCF_040256935.1 Photorhabdus viridis | reverse complement strand
GTCCATGCCCCTTGCTTTTCTCCGTAAACTCAGCCAGTTCGTCGTTATCATAATGCGCCGCAAAATGCGATTTAACAAACCCAGAGAGAGTTTTTTGATTCCCTTTGACGCTAACAATAAAATCGCCGCCTCGTTGGGTAATTAACTCAAGGGTTTCCTTCTGACAATGCAGGGCATCCAGCGTGACAATCGCCCCATCAAGCGCCAATAATTCAATCAGTTGTCTTGCAATAGGGCCTTCCTGACCTTTACTTTCGGCTGCCCGATGGTACAGGGCAACACCCGATTCCACATCATAAGCACTGACCACATGCAGGGCTTCAAACAAGGTTCCTTTACAGGTCCCCCTCATTGTTTTTCCATCAATGGCGATGAGACTTTTTCCGGCTTTAACCCGGCGTCGGTTGATCCAGGCATAAAAGGCTTCGACCAGTGCATCTTGTTCTATCATTTTGATAATATTCGCAATACAGTGGCGGCGAGGAATACCGTGAGTAAAGTTGGTATATTGTTTAAGCCACTCGAATTGTATCTCACCAAATGCCTGGATTGATTTCCAGCCAGAAGCCCCACATAACACAGCGGAAAAAAAGCTAAAAAAATCACATCCATTAATTCATGTTTTTTATTGATGTCAGAACGTGGGTCATCTATCTTGCTGATAAAGTTGAAAATACTCATTATAAAGATCACGCTTTTATAGAATAGAGAGATCTTAACGTTTTAATGAGAGAAGTGGCTATAAAAAGTTATATTTTGGTCTTTATTTAACCCAAATAACCTTGTTAAAATTGTGAGATCTCGCCCTGCCCACTTGAATTGAGTCGGTGTCTATATACGTTATTTAGCAGTTATATTGCAATTTATTTATTTTAAAAATACATAATCTTTTCATAATGTATTTTAATTAAGTTTTCTAATTGGGTAATGAACTAACTTGTTGCTGAATTCACGGTTATTTCATTTTTGTAACTTATATTAATATTATCCAGGTATTTAGCATGAAAATTGATATGGCATTGAAAGATAACTTTGCAACAGGTTATATAAAATCCTTATTACTATACTCTTTACTATTAAGTGTCATTAGTTCTTTTGCTGCATTTTTCATGCAGTATCTGATTGACGCGGTTATACCATCAGGTGACTTGCGTTTTTTATTTGTTTTTATGATATCTTATATATTATATGAATCATTCAATATGATACTAACTTATTTGACTGCTCGCTTTAGAGCATCACTGGAAAAATATTTGGACTTTTATTATTTAGATAAATATTTACTTGCTTTGATTACTACAAAATTATCTATATTGAATGACTATAATAAAGGTGGATTGATTCAAAGGATTTATGATGCTCAAAATATTTAAAAGTATTATTTGACTCTGCTAATAGATATTGTTGTTAAGCTTATTACGATTTTAATATTATCAATCATAGTGCTATATGTTAGCCCTCTAGTTGTCAGTTTTTTGATCTTAGGAATGATTATGCTGGTGGTTGTCTATTTTTTGTCTGTCAAGAAAATGATTATTTTAGAAGAGCAGCGTTTTAAAATAAAATCAAATTTTATTTCAATTATGGATGATATTATTGAAGGAAGGGAAACGATACGAGGCAATAATTATCGAAACAGGATTCTGGATAGATGTGTTGACAGGATGAGTGATTTTTTGAATAGGGAGAAAAATGTTGCATTACTTGTTGCTGGTGTGAAAAGTAAAACTCTAACAGTTAACACAATCATTGGTACTGTTATTAGATGTGTCATGGTTATTAGCATTATTAGATATAGTAGTTTTTCACTAGGTGTAATGTTGACATTAATTGCTTTTACAGAAATGTCTCTAAAACATACAATGCAGATTTTAGTTTCTTTTATGGAGTTGAAAAGATCAAGCATTACTCTTGAAAGATATAAAGAATTCATGGGGAATAATGTTGTAGATGAGAATTTATTGAATACTGAATTAGATGATAATATTGTTAGTGTAGACGAAATTACAGTGAGGAATCTTCATATTGGTACTAATGGAAATATCGTCTGTAAAATTCCGGATCTTACCTTTCAAAGTAATAAGATATACCCAATAGATTTCAAGATGCATCGCGACGGCAAGGGAGTGAATCCCCGAGAGCATAGCGAATTATGTGACCGGGGTGAGCGAGTGCAGCCAACAAAGAGGCAACTTGAAAGATAACGGGTATATATAAAATAATAGGACAGAATGGTATTGGTAAGAAAAATTTATGTAAGACTTTGATTGGTTTGATTCCATCTGTAAATGGATCTGTGAATTTTTATGTTTCTGATAAAACTATTAAGCCTGAAATTCATATAAATCAATGCTCTGCATACTTCCCACAAGATATACTCTTTACTACAAGTATTATTGAAAATATTACATTAGGAAGAAACGTTGATAGGAATAAAGTTGAGAGTATGCTTAAAAAGTTAAATTTATGGCAGACAATAGATAGCCTGCCTGAAAAACTAGATACCGTTATTAGTGATAAGGTTAACCCTTTTTCTGAAGGACAAAGACAAGTATTACTCTTTTTACGAGGCTATCTGTCAGATAAATCGGTATTGATATTTGATGAAATATTTAGAGGAATTGATAATGAAAATGCTAAAGTCGTAAGTAAATTAATTTCAGAAAAAGAAGGTTGTATTATATTCTATATCGCTCATGATTTTACTATCGATTGTGAAAATCATGAAGTGTTAGAGCTGAAAAGTGAAAGGGACTATGATTTCTTCAAGCTAAATAGCTTTCCATAATACTGATACACCCATGTCTTTTGTTTTCTTTTTGAACAACATTGGTTCTGTAGCCTATCTCATTGATTCTACGGACCGCTTGGATGAAAAGGCTGTATATCTTGGTACACAAGGGCTGGTTGGAAGTGGAGCATAATTATGAAAACTTATTTAGAGGCTTATGAATAAATTAAACTCTAATAATGAAGTTAAGTCAGAACTGCATAAAGAATATAAATTAATTATAAATATAACATTTTTTTGCTGATTATATGTTTTGCTTTATCTTTTGTTGTGACTATAAAGA
>NZ_JBEJZY010000112.1:0-3168 GCF_040256935.1 Photorhabdus viridis | reverse complement strand
GGCTGGCTTAAGCCTTCCTGCCCGCTAAACGCCACCACATCCAGCGGCGCGGCATTTTTCCAGACTTTCAGTTTGTAACGGCTGTGATCAAAGATGATCGCCGGGGTGGTGGTATTCATCATTTTCTCCCACTAATCTCTATTGAGGAAGAAACGGAAATCACTTCACCGCCGCTGCTGAGTTTATCACCCAGGCGAATAATGCCTGCAAACATAATGACTCCGGTATAATTAAGAATAAATTTTTCACATCTCAAGAGCGGCAATAATTATTGTTGATTACCCTGATTATTTGACGCCGCCAGCGACAGCGTATTAACGACTTTTTCCAGCTCGGCTCTATCAATAAATTTCGTTGAACACACGATGTCGATTTTTTCCTTTAACTTGACGAAAACAATCACTTTATTTTTACGTTGTTCAACTCGTTCAATACATTCATAAGGCAAAAAAATCGTTTTACTAAAAGTGGTCGGGGTTAACAAAAAGCCGTTCTCTTTCTCGGCAAAGAAATAACGATCTTTTATTTTACGATATGAGACATAATGCATCACTGCCATCGTAATACACGTACTACTTAAGCCTTTAATCAAGAGTAAAATAGCCCCCCGCTCCAAATTAACGCTTTGTATCGATACTCGTCCCGTAAAAAACAAACCGCGCTATCCGGGACTGGATTATTCTCACATTCAGTGAAGAAGAAAAGTGCCACCCGTTGAATCGACAATAAACACCCAATAAAATAAACCACCCCCAATGGAAAGACACTGGACACGATAAAAGAACTGATTTTTGCATACTTTGGCATTTTGATAATAATAAATAAATTAACAATTTGCAGAAAAATAAAAACCTGTAGCACTTTATCCACGATAAGTAACTTATCAACTACACTTTGTAATTGATAAGAAAGATCATCATAACTGGCATAAAGTGCCCTGGTCGCCGCCAGTGAAACCAAACATATTAATACATTAATGGCAAAACCGACGAAAACCATTTTATAGATCTGTTTCATAAAAAAACCTTAATTTACACAAAATTACCTATTGCTCGAATAGTATTAGATAACATTTTACCATTCGATAATGGGTTACTGATTTTTTCAAAGTTTCCCTGCGATTCAACGTCAATCAATTGGGTTGATTTCAGAATCTCAACCCATCTGATCAAAGAAATAATATCTTTAAACATAACAGTTTTTTACCCGGTAATTACTTGAGTCAGTAATAGTAATAATAGCTTACGAAACAATCTCTATCTGGCAGTACTCTTTCACTGTCTTTACCGGATTCCCTATCAGGAGAATTAGTCTTGATTTCCTTAAGCCTCTTTTTTGTTAATCGTCTAAGATTAACCTCTGTAGGGTCAGGGAAACCTAATGCAGTGAAAATCTCTTCAGCCAACCTAATTGAGGGTCGGGGTTTTTTCATACCTTGGTAATATGTACTGGGTGCAAATATCGCTATCATCAAAACACAAAATGGAAGCACGTATTCCAGAAAGACGAACATATTTTCCCCAATAAAAAAAATATTTGCTATTACTAAAAAAAGCAGGTAAGCCGAAAAAAAATAGCAAGCATTAAATATCTGCTCTTTGGAGTTTGCATGAATTCCCTGATTGCAACGCGGTGTCATGGAAATAACCCTTAATTCGGGATTAGCGATAGCATAAACCACATAATATCCCGCCTGCTCCGTCACCGCTAATTCAACGTAATCACCCACTTTTGCGGAGGTAAATCCCAGCCAACCGTGGAAAGGAATACCATTGATTTTTCCCTGCACAAAATCACAGACATCACTTTCCCGCACTTGGGTTTGCGAATTTACTGCCGCCGCCGAGCTATTTCCCGCCATCGCCATCAATAATGCGCCAGACAATTCCCGCTCCTCCTGACGGGCAAAGGCGGCGGGATCATATTCCCGATCGGTAAAATAGCCCCTCACACAGAGCGTCTCGAATTCTTCCAATACCCCACTGATTTTGATTAATGGTTTACGCGGCGGTAATTCCGGCGGGGGCGGCTCTTTCGCTAAGATGGCATCCAGTGCCGGAATTTGAGCCTTTGTTTTTTCAATCTCCTTTTCTGCCTCTTCTCTACCTTCTGGATGGTTTACTATCCAGTCAAGATTAACTTCAATCCATGTATCAAGGCTGCTTCTCTGACTTTTTATTTCCTTAAAGTCAATGGCCTCTTTAAAAGGGCGACAAGTACTCATGACAAATCCTTCATTGCATCAGCAAAGCTTTTATATTGTGCTTCATACAGCGTATTCTGCAATTCTGGGTCAATAAATTGGGTTGATTTCAAACCTTTTGCCGGCTCCAAACCAAACACACAATTCCGACACCATTTTTGTAACTCATTATCCGAAAAATACGTCACTAATTCTTCGACAATAAAAATAACGAGCATCGCCTCCCAACTGAGCAGCCAGGCAAAAGTTTCCCATGCCAAAAGCCTTGCCGTTCCTTCAAGAAGTAAGTTCTTAGGCACAAGCAATGCCCTATCAACTAATACTTTTAATAAGCCGTTTAATGCTTTGGTAAGTTGCGCAAAATCATAAGCACCTTTAAGGCCGTAAAGACCAATAAACTGCCAGCGCCCTTGACCATGACGTTCAGATCTAAAGTCACTGATATCAACCCCCAGATTTAATGCAGAAGCAATCGTACCGGCACTTGCCCCAATAAATTTAATGGAATCAGTCGCCGCCACATTTTTTATGCCGTGCTCAACTGCCGGGGTCACAATCTCTACCGCGGTACTCAGTGTACCTAAAAACGCCGCAGTCACCTGGGCGTGGCCTTTTGGATCCCCCTGACTCTCTTTTAACTGATTAGCAAACTCCAACCCGTTGAAAATCAAAACCAGTAATTTAATCCGCGATTGCTTTAACGCCGGTTCTCCTTCCGCACTTTGAGCAAATTTTTTAAAATTAGACTGATAATTGTTACTTTTTTTCAACCGGTCTTCCGCTCTCGATTTTTTCAGATCCGCTAACACCTGCTGCCTAAACTCATCGCCATCTTTAAGCTGTGAGACCGACAGTTCAACCGCCTGATCAAACGGCACGCCGGAAATCACCGAGAACAGCGTTTTACTCAGCATTTCATTCCGGCTGTTCAGCACTTTCCCTAAACGGGTAAAGTTAAAGAACCG
>NZ_JBEJZY010000111.1:0-3284 GCF_040256935.1 Photorhabdus viridis | reverse complement strand
AAAAGCCGGCGACGACAAAGGTGTGGGGCGGCAGGCCGGCGGCGGCGAGGGTGAACTGCAACCCGCCGGCGGGTTGCGCCGTCATCCGGTCAGCCATGTGCTGGGCAATTTGCCCGGCGTTTTTTTTCTGCAATGACATATAAGGGGTCCTTTTCTGACGTTACGGTCGGTTTTTTGCCGGGAGCGCGGTCAGCCCGGCGTCTTTCTGCAATGTGTAGTAGCGGCTGAGCAGGGCGTTAAAGCGGTCGTCGGTCTTTTTTCTCAGCGCGGGTGAAACGGGGTGTCCCTGTTCGACCGCTGCGGAGAACTGGCGCAGCAACTCTTCCAGCGGCACCTCGCGGTTGTGGCTGGTCTGAATCTGGTAAATCGCGGTTTTCAGGTAGGAGAGGGTGAAGCTGCCGCGGTTGCGCTCCTGCGCCAGGATGCTGTCGGCTAATTGCTGGAGCTGATTGCGGGTCTGGTGCCAGCTGCCGGGCAGCGGGGCGTTATCCAGCCGGACGGCCTGTAACTGTTGCCAGCGGGTGGTTTCACGCTGCTGTTCGCGGTCCTGCGGCCAGGTCTTTTGCGCCAGGGCGGTCAGCTGGTCGGCATGTTGCAGCACCACCAGCGGGGAGGTATCCGCTAGCCGGGTCAGCTGCTGTGCATAGGTGTGCAGGTCAGGCTGGTCCAGCCAGGCCAGTCGTGCGCCGTCCGGCGTGCCGGTCAGGGCTGTGAGCTGGTGTTGCAGCGGTCGGTAAAGCCCCAGCCAGCTGCCGGTCAGGACAAACGTGCCCAGCAGGACGCCCAGCCCGAAGCCCTGTAAGGCACTCATCCGGGGGGGCGGCTCAGGGAAACGGACCTGGACTTTGGGCGGGCTGCTGTCGCCGCCGGGGCTGTAGCCGGTTTCCGGTTCAGGCGGCTCCGGCTCTGTATTAGCCAGGTAAACCAGCGGCGGCATCTGGACAGGTCTGGCTGCCGGTGTGGGCAGGATACGGGTATTTTCCAGTTTTTTCGCGGTGTTCTGGAAAAACCACAACAGGTTTTCGACTTTGGGCAGGCGTTTCAACTCGGACTGCTGGAGCCGGTCGACTATCAGCTGTAAGGCCCGTTCGGCCCGGTAAATCAGGCGCAGGTCGCGGGCGGTGTAGTCGTGCTGGCGCAGGGCGTTGCCGCTGCGGGTGTTAAACCAGTCGAGCATGTCGGTGCGGACTGCGGGTTGTGGCGGCCACAGTTCATCCCACTGGCTGACCATCACGCCGGCCAGCAGTTCACAGCCTTCGGTAAAGCCGGCCAGGCCGCTCAGTTGCATCCGGGCCAGGGTGTAGTAAATCGCGCTCTGTAAATCGACGCCGTGGGTGCGAAACAGCGTCAGGGCCAGGGATTCAATCAGCGGCCAGTTGACAGCCGGTTGAGACGGGTGGTTAATTTTGTTGATTTCTTCGCGTATTGCCGTGAATGCCGGCAGGTGCATCGGGTTACCGCCGGCACGGATAATCAGGTTTTCAGGGGATTCACGCATGGCAGTTTATCCTTGCCTGCCGCCGCCGGCGCGGGGCAGGTACTTTTTGATTAATAGAGGGTGTCAGGCAGGGTGAACTGGCTGAACAGGCCGCCGGCAAACGGGTTGTCGGATTCATCCACGTAGATGCGGTAGGTCATGTCGCCGCCATCCACGCTGAACAGCACATCGAAGGAATCCTGACGGACGTTGGTCAGTTTGCCGCTGTTAATCAGACGCAGCTGTGCCCACGGGCCGGTGAAGCTGATGGCGCGTGGGGATTTGCCGCTGACGTCCGGTATCAGGGTGAGCTGACTTTCCACCCCGGCCCGCATGGAATTCGGCCAGATTAAGTGCACGATGCTGCCGCGGCCGTGGGCATAATCGAGTAACTGGCCGTCAAGGTTAAGCAGGCTGCGGCGTTTGTTGCCGGTCAGGCTGAGGGGTTCAATGGCAAACTGGACGCCCAGGCCGTTTTGCGGGGTGAAGAAGGTGTCGCGGATACGGTTAGCCAGGGTCAGCTGTTTCAGGACGTCCGGGCGGATAAGCGGTTCACCGTCAGTGCCGTAGATTAAGTTGTTCTCGACAAACGGTTTGAGGTTCTGCTGATAGAACGCATCCAGCGTGCCGCCCGGGCGGAAGAAGCGGTCAAACTCACTGAGCGGCACATCCTGGGTGGCTTCCGGGTTGAACGGATAGCGGCCGGCCAGGTAGGTCTGGTACTGTCTGACGACGTTTTCGCTCCATTCGACTTCCAGCGAGCTGACTGCGGCCATCATGACCACCCGCCACGCCTGTTCAGCCAGTTCACCGACCCAGCGGTTTAACGGTTCCGGCAGGGTTTTCGCCAGCTGCTGTACTTCGAAGATGGGGTCGCTGTTGTTCTGTTCCAGTCGCAGCTGAACTGCTTTCAGGGCGGCTTTACCCGGTACCGGGGCGTTCTGAATCGCCAGCAGGTAGCGGTGCAGCGCGATCAGTTTCTGATAAACCCCCTGCAGGGTGCTGTTTTTATCCCCGTATTCCACCAGCACGGCGGTTTCGGGGGCGAATTCCCGGTTGATGCGCACCAGCAGGCGATAATCCGGCGTGTCGCGTAACTGCTGTTGCTCTTTGGCCGGCAGGGTCGTATTCATCACCGGCAGGCGGGTGTTGTCGCTGAGGATTTGCAACGCGCGGCTGAGGGGCTGTTCCCCACTGATGACCTGCTCAATGGCGCTGATGGCCTGCGGGATATCGGTAAAATGCCGGATATCCAGATTGTTCATGGCCCCGCGCCAGGTGGCGGTGTAGTCCCCCAGGTATTGTTCGGTGATTTGGCGCTGGATTTCCTGGCGGTCGGTCTCGCTGTACTGCACGTTGTGCGACAGATTCAGCACCCAGCTGTCCATCACGGTCAGGTCAATCAGCTGGTCGTCCTGTTTGACGAAGTAGTTGTTCAGGCCGTTTATCGTCAGGAACTGGGGGATAATCAGCTGCCTGTCATTATTGGCGATAAAGATGCTGTCAAAGCTGGGGCCAATCTGGTCACGCAGGTTGAGCGGCGGCGGCAGCGAGTCCTGGGCTTTGATACGCAGGTTCTGGTACACCCGCTGGTAAATGGAGAGCTGGCTCAGTTCTTTCTGGGCGTTTATCATCGGCAGTTTGTAAGGGGCAAAGCTGCTGATTGCGGTCGGGTTATCCGCCTCCCGCGCAGCCTGCCAGTCAGTGTGGTCCAGCGCATAGTCGAGGTGGGTCAGCAGCTGTTCCTGTACCTGACGCTGGCCGTTAAATACCTGACTCCAGCGTTCGCGCATGTACTGTTCTACCA
>NZ_JBEJZY010000110.1:0-3337 GCF_040256935.1 Photorhabdus viridis | reverse complement strand
TCCCACCACCATCTCCAGACTGCGCCCGGCGCAGATGGCAACCCGGTCATCCGGTTGTACGCCGAGGGTCAGCAGATGATGAGCCAGCCGGTTGGCGCGGCGGTTCAGTTCGCCGTAGCTGAGGGACTGCGCTTCAAACACCACGGCGGTGACATCCGGGGTGCGCGCTGCCTGTTGTTCGAACAATTCATGGATCAGGGCTTCCTGCGGGAAATCCGCCTGTGTGGCGTTGAAATCCATCAGTTGCTGACGTTCAGCAGTAGGCAGAACCGGTAGGCTCAAAATAGATTGCTGGGGTTCAGTTGCCAGAGCTTCAATCAGGCCACTGATGGCCGTAACCAGATAGTTTGCGACCCTGGTGGGGTCAATCCCTGAAATAGCCTGAGCCACTAAATTGAAGCCTTCTCCTAAATCATCCACCGAGAGGGTCAACGGGTAATTAGTACGCTCTTCTGTCGCCAACAAGCGCATACCATCCCAGGTTGCATCGTCTGCGTCTGGCTGGCTATGGCGGTAGTTAAACAGGGCGCTGAACAATGGCATCGGTGGCGTTACACCACTGCAACGTTGGGCCAGTGCCAGAGGAGCTTGTTCATGTTCCAGCAGTGTCATGAGATCACGATAGGTGGCCTGTACCACTTCCAGTGCACTTCGACTAGCAAGGGATACCCGCAATGGCAAGGTATTGATAAACATTCCCATTACCCGATCAGCGCCGGCAGAGCCTTGCAGGCGGCCCAATAGCACGGTGCCGAAGACCACATCGTCACGGCCGCTGGTCTGAGCCAACACCTGCGCCCAGGCGACATGGAACAATACACTCGGGCTGATACCCAGACGGCGGGCCTGATTGCGGATCGTTCGTGCCAGTGTAATATTTAGAGGTATACGAATTTCAGACACGTCCTCACCGTCACCCTGCACATTAAGCAAACCAAAAGGCGCTGTTGGTGCATCGATGTCGGCGAGCCGGGCGCGGAAGTAGTCTTCATGCACGGAGACGGGTACGCTCAGGGTTTGAGCGATAAAGTTACGGTACGGCAGCGAATTGGGCAGTTCCCCTATACGCCCCTGTAACAACAGGCGGATTTCGGCGATGATAAGTTCCAGTGTCATATGATCGCCGATCAGATGGTGGAAGCCCAAAGCTAACAACCACTCATGGCTGGTCGGATCATAGGTAATATCGGCAGTGAGCAACGGTGCCTGACTGAGATTGTGCCGACGCAGGCGTGGATTAGTGTGGGCCTGTAGCTGGGTCAACACATTGTTTGCCGAGGCCGGCACAAAGGTGTTTACCGACAACGGTGCTTGCCGCCAGACTACTTGTACAGGCTGGGGAAGTCCCTGCCAGCAGATAGCAGTACGCAGGATATCGTGGCGGTCGATCACTTGTTGCAGGGCGACAAGGAAAGCATCGAGACGTGTACGGTTATCAAAAGCCACTAGGCTGTTTAACAGATAGGTATCCCCTTGCTCCTGCAAGCGATGGTGGAACAGAATACCTTCCTGCAATGGGGCGAGCGGGTAGATATCCTGCACATTAGCCGCCCCGCCGGGAACGGTGTCGATAATGGTATCGAGCTCAGTCTGGGATAGTTTCACCAGTGGTAATAGATCTGGCGTGAGGGTAGTGCAATCTTCGGTAATGCGACTAGGCGGTACGACAAAGACCGGTTTACCTTGATGTGTTTGTATCATCTGAGCCATCTCGGCGAGCACTGGTGTAGAGAAAACACTACGGACATCAAGCAACCAGCCAGCGCCACGCAATCGCTCAATCAGACTGACCGCCATCAGTGAATGGCCGCCGAGTTCGAAGAAATGATCATGACGGCCAACACGCTCCAAGCCCAGCAGCTCCTGCCAAATCTGGACCAGTAGGGTTTCCAGTTCGCCTTCAGGTACTTCATAACCACGCGTTGCCACGGCAGACTGATCAGGGTTGGGCAGCGCCTTACGGTCAAGTTTACCGTTAGGGGTCAGCGGGAAAGTTTCCAGCGTCACAAAGGCGCCGGGCAGCATATAATCGGCCAGATGTTGCGCCAGTTGCTGGCGCAGTTCGGCCGGCGCCAGTTCAACGCCGGATTGAGGCCGGAGATAGGCCACCAGACGTTTTTCTCCGGCAATGTCTTCGCGGGTGATAACAACAGCTTCGCGTACTCCAGAGCATTGAACGAGGCGTGCCTCGATTTCACCGAGCTCAATCCGGAAACCACGCAGCTTGACCTGAAAATCGTTGCGGCCAAGGTACTCAATATTGCCATCCGGCAGCCAGCGACCGAGGTCGCCCGTCTTGTACAGACGGGCATCGGGTTCTGTTGAGAAGAAGTCTGGAATAAAACGCTCTGCCGTCAGTGCCGGACGGTTAAGGTAACCACGTGCCACGCCGGCGCCACCAATATAGATCTCACCGGCCACACCAAGGGGCACCGGCTGGCCTTGTGCATCCAGAATATAAATCCGGGTGTTGGCGAGCGGTTGACCAATAGGGGGCGCATTTTCATTACGGACATCACATAGATAGAGAGTTGCACAGACGGTACTTTCTGTTGGCCCATAGGCATTGATCATCCGTCGTCCTGCTGCCCACCGTTTGACCAGCGCGAGCGGACAAGTTTCACCTGCCAAAACTAAAGTTGTCAAGTCGGGCAGATCAGCATCAGGCGTTAAGGCACTGGTTGCAACAGGAGGGAGGGTCACATGGGTGATCGCCTGAGTTTGCAGAGTCTTGAGCAGAGCTTCACCGGGTAACAAGGCTTCGCGGGATGCCAGAACAAGGCAGGCGCCTTGACACAGTGTAGTAGCAATTTCAGAGATACAGGCATCAAAGCTGAAAGAAGCGAATTGCAATAACCGACTGTCAGCTGTGATATGAAATGCTTCAATTTGTGTGTTAATCAAGTTGCGTAGGCCGCGATGTTCAACCATGACCCCTTTGGGCTGACCGGTGGAGCCGGAGGTGTAGATAACATATGCCAAATGATGTGGAGTCAACCCCTGTGCCTGGGTATCAGGGTTATTGTCCGCACAGGTATCGAAGGCTTGGATATCCAGCAGCACAGTAGGCAGGGAACTGTCCAGTTTCGTAACCAGTGACGTTTGGGTAAGCAGGACCACCGGCGCCGCATCTGCTAGCATATGGCCCAGCCGTTCGGTCGGGTAAGCTGGGTCGAGGGGCACATAGGCGCCGCCGGCTTTCAGGGTTCCCAGCAGTCCCACCACCATCGCCGGACTGCGTTCAACACAGATAGCGACCCGGTCATCAGGCTGTACGCCCAGTGCAATTAAATGATGCGCCAGCTGGTTGGCGCAGCGGTTCAGCTCACCATAGCTG
>NZ_JBEJZY010000109.1:0-3524 GCF_040256935.1 Photorhabdus viridis | reverse complement strand
TATTCCGGTGCTCAATCATCACCCCTTTTGGCACGCCCGTGGAGCCGGAAGTATAAATTACATAGGCTAAATGACGGTCAGTCAGCCCCGGTCTCTGCGGGTTGCTGTCCGCCTGGTCCGGCAATATATTGGGGTTCAGGACTGTCAGTCCGGTCAGCGCTGGCTTGCCCAGCGCCCCACACCCGGCCTCATCCGCCAGTATTACGGACGGCGCGGCATCATGCAGGATATGCGCCAGACGTTCACCCGGATAAGCCGGGTCTAACGGCACATAGGCCCCGCCGGCTTTCAGTACCGCCAATACCGCCACCACCATTGCCGGTGAACGTGACACGCAAATCGCCACGCGCTGATCCGGTCCGACACCCAGCGCCATCAGCTGATGGGCCAGCCGGTTGGCACGAGCATTGAGTTCGCCATAACTGAGGGTCTGCTCTTCACAGACTAATGCTATCGCGTCAGGCGTTTTCGCCACCTGCCGTTCAAACAACTGATGAATGCACAATTGCTCAGGATAGGCGGTTTCCGTGGCGTTCCAGGTTTTTAACAGCAACGTACGTTCCGCTTCCGGCAGAATTTCCAATGCCCGAACAGGCATGTCCGGAGCCTGCTCCAAGGCCGCCGCCAGACTTTCCAATGCCTGTTGCATATAACCGCACAGGCTTTCCGGATCAAACGGTTGCACTACCTGAGCCGTCAGCCCCAGGGCTTCCCCAAAATCCTCCACTGACAGCATTAACGGATAGTTGGTCCGCTCCTGTGCGCCCAGAAATTCAATACCACTGATAAGTTTATCTGACATTACCGGCAAGGCATTATGCCGATAATTCAACAGGCTATTAAAGAGGGGGAGTTCACCCGGCACACCGCTGCAACGCTGGGCCAGCGCCAGTGACGCGTGCTCATGTTCTAATAATCCGGCCAGCCGGGTATGAGCGGCCTGTACGCTGTTCCTTACCGGCGTTTCATCAATATCCAGACGCAGCGGCAGGGTATTGATAAACAGCCCCATGCCACTGTCAGCGCCTTCTCCCGCCTGCATACGCCCAAACAGCACGGTGCCAAACACGACATTCTTCTGACCACTGGTACGCGACAACACCTGTGCCCAGGCCAGATGACATAAAGCCGCCAGACTGACGCCCAGATGTCTAGCCTGACTGCGCAGACGGTCATTCAGCTCAGGCGCCAGCATCCGATGAGATTCCGTCATCTGAGATCCATCACGATGCACCTCCGTCAATCCGAACGACAGCGTGGGTTCATCCACCGCCGCCAGCATCTCGGTAAAGAAACGGGTATGCGCTTCCTGACTCTCCCCTAGCCGGACCTGCGCCACCAAATTGCGGAACGGTGTCGGCGCAGACAAGCTATCCTCCTGCCCCATCAGATACACCTGGACTTCGCGGTGCATCACTTCCATCGTTTCATGGTCGCCAATCAGGTGATGCAGCAATTGCAGGACAATCCAGCGGCCATCAGTCTCCTGCGCCACCACAAAACGCAATAACGGCGCTTCCCCCAGGTCGAGACGATGATGACGCGGATCAAAACGTCGGGTTAACTGATCACTGATCGCGCCGTCAGCCGGGTTTAATGTCAGTTCAGTCACCGACAATTGGGCCTGACGCCAGACCACCTGCGCCGGCACTGACAACCCTTGCCAGATAAAAGCGGTACGTAAGATATCGTGCCGATCAACCACTCGTTGAACCGCGTCCAGATAACGATCTAACAGAGACCGGTCAGCAAAAGCCATCTGACCCATCAACAGATACGGATCACCTTCATTTGCCAACAGATGATGAAATAAAATGCCATCCTGCAACGGCGACAACGCATAAATATCCTGAATATTGACGATCCCACCCGGTACCTGCGCGACGATGTGGTCAATATCAGGCTGAGTCAAGTCAATCAGCGGCAACATCTCCGGCGTCAGCGCCGTGGTTGCCGGGGTGATAACGTTAGGCGGCACGGTCACCGCCTGATGCTGTCCCAGTGACCGAGCCAGTTCAAACAGCACCGGAAACTGAAACAGATCACGCGCCGTCAGGGTCAATCCCAAGTGACGCAGGCGTTCAATCATCCGTATTGCGAGTAATGAATGGCCGCCCAGGGCAAAGAAACTGTCATACCGGCTTATCTGCTCAATCCCCAGTAACTCACGCCAAATCTCTGCTAGTGCAATTTCCGTTTCGCCCTGGGGCGCTTCGTAAACTTGATAAGCAAAGGCTTCATTGTCCGGCGCCGGTAGCGCACGACGATCCAGTTTACCATTCGGGGTCAACGGAAACGCCTCCAGACGCACAAAGGCGGACGGCACCATATAGTCAGGCAAAACGGTACTCAGGTAGGCACGCAGGCTGTTCACCAGCCCGTCATCCACGGGTGCCACCACATAGGCCACCAGCCGTTTATCCTCCCCTTCCCCCCGTACCAACACAGCAGCCTCACGCACCGCCGGGTGTTCTGCCAGCCGGGCTTCAATTTCCCCCGGTTCAATGCGGAAACCGCGGACTTTAACCTGCTGATCGTTGCGGCCCAGAAACTCCAGATTGCCATCCGGCATATAACGCGCCAAGTCCCCGGTACGGTACATGCGTGCATCCGGGTGATCACTGAACGGATCAACCAGAAAACGTTCAGCCGTCAATTCAGGATGATTAAGATAACCATAAGCAACCCCATCGCCCCCCACATAAATCTCCCCGACCGCCCCCAACGGCACCGGCTGACCATGCGTATCCAACAGATAAACCCGCGTGTTGGCTACCGGTCGGCCAATCGGGATACGGATCGCTCCCTGCGCTGATGCCGTGATACGGTATGTCGTGGTAAAGGTAGTGCCTTCACTCGGCCCATAGCCATTCAATAACTGTTGTGGCGGACTCGTGCTCAATACCTGCCCGATAACATGGGGATCAAGGGCATCTCCCCCGACAATCAGGAGCTTTATTTGCGGCAGAACCGGAGACAACTCCGCCGCCAGCTGGTTAAACAATCCGACACTCAGCCACAGCGCCGTTATTCGCTGAACCTGTAAAACTTGTACAAACTCCAGCGGTGTCAGCAAAGTGACACGATCGACCACCACTAACGCGCCGCCATTGAGCAACGGCGCCCAGACTTCAAACGTGCTGGCATCAAAAGCCGGGTTAGCAGCAAAAGCTACCCGATCACCCGGCCCAATTTCGGCATAGCCATTATTGATGACCAGCCGGACCACCGCCCGGTGCGGCACCAAGACCCCTTTGGGCGTACCAGTCGAGCCGGAGGTGTACATAATATATGCCAATCCGGTACTGGAACACGGTAATTCAGGGTTTAAACGATCGCTCTCTCTACTCGTATCTGTCTCATCAAAAAGACACAACAGGGGAACCGTCAGGTTAGCCGGAATATCCGCCCAGGTATCGGTGAGCAACAATTTGGCTGAGGAATCCCTCATTAGCCAGTTTTTCCGCTCATCCGGCATACTGGGATCAATCGGCACGTAAACGGCACCGGCTTTAAGAATAGCT
>NZ_JBEJZY010000108.1:0-3586 GCF_040256935.1 Photorhabdus viridis | reverse complement strand
CATCAAAGCGAAACGTAGACGAATATGGATGAAAACCCAATTTTTGGAGCGAGTATTACAGGCGGGTTTTGCTAATGTGAGTGATATTTAATCATTCATGCGGTTGCCCTGCTTATGCAGCCCAATGACAATAATAAAACATCTTATTTTATTTGCCTCCTTCGAGATTATTCCCACCTATTGTGCTTTATGCTGCCATTTCGTCATTCACCGAGGAAGATCATTTTAACTCTACAGGCTCAGTATTCTCCCGATTAGTTGTAGATTACACCATCTGAGTTTGTATTCTCAATCAAACCGGATTTTGAGATGTTTACCCCATTCTACAGTAGGAGCATAGACAGAACTTTTTACCGGTTAACCGTTCCATTTAATTTTAATACTAACAGGATGAATATGAGGATCAGCGAAATAGACAGTAATTATCAGGGATAGCAGTTATAAACTCATCGGTTTCTTACTTGTTTGTGTAAAACAGGGAAATAATAGAATTAAAGTCCAGCTGACCATATGTCATCCCGATAGGGACACAAATAAGAGTGATTATGCCGAGACCAATAAGAAGAACTCCATAAATAGATTGCAAAAAAAAATAGGAGAAGACAATATTCAATTTTTATCTAGCCAAAATCTTCCCTGGAGATTATCATATACCTTTACGTTACGTAATTTAGAATAAGCTGATATCTCGGTAAAGCAGAGTATTGTAAACAGGTAAGCTCTAAATACCCTTTAGTAACCTAACTATCGATTACGCAAAACATGCTAAAATTACATGGTGTAGTAAACAAAAAATTTATCGATTAATACTGTCCTAGATTTTCTAGCAGCTGATCAAATAGCAGATAATATTCCTAAGAGGGTTTACTACAAAGAAATAAGACCCTGACTACATAACAGAGCGAAATAAGAATTTCAGTAGAAAAATCATGAAACATAGCTCATTAACAGACAATAAAGGTAAGAGTAAGCAAGAATCATGAATATTATGATTACAAATTTTCATACAGGAAATGGTGGTGGTCATACCACATACATAATGAATATAGTTAAGTATTTTGATTATAACAAAGGGGAACTATTTATTGCTTGTCCACCAGAAAGTAGATTATACAAAGAACTTATCAGCTCTGGATTCAATAATGTTATTCCACTTTATTTTTTCTGTAAACTCAATAAAATTAAACAACTCATAACAACCTGTAAAACCTTGTCACGTATTGCAAAAAAACAAAAAATTGACGTTATTCATACTAATGGAACTTCTGATAATAAGATCGCCATCCTCGCAAAGGTTCTCTTTGGAATGAAAAGTAAGATAATCTATACAAAACATAATCACTATTTTGTGTCCTGGTTATCCAGAGTCAGGCTGAAAAAACTCAATGAAAAAATCATCTTCGTTAGTGACGCCACCAGAAACCAATGTTCCTCTTTTATCTCTGACAAACAGGCGATTACCATAAAAAATGGTGTTAATACTGACAAATGGAAGGTTGAACGTATAATTACAGAAAAAGGAAAGATAACGCTTATTTCTTCTGCTGGGACAGCTGGGCACAAGGGTTGGTATTTGTTGATAAGATGTCTGACAAAAGATAAAGCATTGTCTGATAAATTTCGTATAAAAATCATTGGGCGTATTCCTTACCAAAAAGACATTGAGCAGTTGGTAGGTGTTCCTTTCTCTCATGTTGATGTTGAATTCACTGGTTATATCAATGATGACAAAAGGATCATTAATTACATGAAGAATGCTTCTGTAGGATTTGTTTTATCTACCAATTGTGAAACTATCAGTTTTGCTTGCAGAGAGATGATGGCTTGTAGCCTGCCTATTATTGTCAGTGATTTCGGGGGATTACCAGAAAACATTGATCATGGTGTTAATGGCTGGATCACAAAAGCAGGAAGTGAAGCATCGGTATATGATATTTTAAAACTAATTGCTGGTTTATCATCTCAAGAGTTAGAAAGGCTGTCTGAAAAGGCTAGAGAAAAAGCGATTAACGAGTTTGATGTGAGAAAAATGGTTTCAGAAACGATAGATACCTATAGCTTAGTTTATAAATCCTAAATCTTTAGATTTACGGCCTGGAGAGCAGGCCGTTATTATTTCACGCTGGTTTTTCAGGCCAGTTAATTTCTGATACTAATGAGGTATCAATGCGACTCAGTAACACTCTATACCTTTTCCATGCAAGTAATAACATTTTTTCCTCGTTGGTGGCTATCCCTAAATCAATAACATCTTGCAAAGGCTGAATAATTACGTTTGCAGCAATCATCTTCTCTGATTTTTGGTTCTCTACCTGTTGTCGTTGTTCTTCCAACGTGTAAATGCGTGGGATAATTTTGTTACCGTCAAAAACCCATCCACCTGTAATATTTATTTCAACTGGCACTGCTTCTGATGTAAGTTCAGCAACGGATAAATAAATAGGGAATAGACTGGATACATCCTTTGACATCGAAGTTATAACTCCATTTTTATCAAATGTGAATTTGATAGTTTCTTCTAAAAATTTTTCCTGAATTTGATACCAATCCTTGCCTTTATCATCTGTCAAGTATTGAATACAAGATACACCATCTTTCGGGATATAAGGTGTAAAAATTGAGGTTTTCATAATGTCATCCTAAGTTGCAGAGATTGTTACCCAAATACCATTTATGTATGCCTGTATAGGTCGGTAATGCACATTAGCAAGATGTTGTCTTCCTGAACTCCACATGGTTGTACCCAAACCAACAAGGACATGCCCAGCAGGCGCTGACCAATCTTTTGTCTCGTCTGTCCATCCCCCTTCAGTTGCCCAGCTTCCAAGCCGTAAATTGATTACCCCAACGCCACTTTTCAAGGAATAACGACTGTCGCATTCGGTTTTGGTATATGCCCCTACATCCCCGGCAGTAGGTTTGTTTGCAATGTTATAGTCTCTACGCCAACCCGGATAATACCCTTCACCATGATTAATATAAGTAAATTGTGCATTCGAAATACCATCATTTACAGTAGTTGTTGGCGTTGTAACACGGATAGTCATTGCAGATTCTACGCCCATAACTTCTACAACTGCGCCAGCCAGACATATATTACCGCAGCCTGTATCGTTGATTATGCGATTGTCGGCATATGACCATGAACCTTTGCACATCCAGTATGGAACATCAAAGGCCCCGTTTTGCTTAAGCCATACGATAAACTCTTTAGTAGTCCATGTGCCACCGCCAGTATCGATCGAGCCACTATAGGCCCGACATGCCCCCACATCCTCAGTAGTAGGTTTATTTGCGGTGTTATAGTCCCTACGCCAACCCGGATAGTACCCTTCACCATGATTAATATAAGTAAATTGTACGCTTGCGATACCGTTTCCGTTTGTTGTCGTCGGTGTTGTAACACGGATCGTCATTGCAGATTCTACGCCCATGACTTCAACCACAGCCCCTGCAAGACAGATATTACCGCAGTCTGTATCGTTGATTATGCGATTGTCGGCATATGACCATGAACCTTTGCACATCCAGTATGGAACATCAAAGGCCCCGTTTTGCTTAAGCCATACGATAAACTCTTTAGTAG
>NZ_JBEJZY010000107.1:0-3868 GCF_040256935.1 Photorhabdus viridis | reverse complement strand
GTTGGTGTTGGGAGAAGGGCAGGATAAGCGTCTGGTGGCTTATGTGGTGGCACCCGTGGATGAGGGGCTGGCGAATAACCTGCGTGCTCATCTGAGTGCAACTTTACCGGATTATATGGTGCCGTCGGCCTTTGTGCGGCTGGATGCACTTCCGTTGACGCCTAATGGTAAACTGGATCGCCGGGCATTGCCGGCCCCGGACAATGAAGCCTTTGCTTATCAAGTTTACGAAGCGCCCCAAGGCGAAACGGAAATCGCCCTGGCAGCGATTTGGCGTGAAATTCTGGGGATTGAGCAAATCAGCCGGTATGACAATTTCTTTGCGTTGGGGGGGCATTCATTACTGGCGGTGCGGGTGATGAACCGGGTCACGGCTTTCGGGGTTGAACTGTCGCTGGCGACTCTGTTTAAATTCCCCACTTTGCTGGCGTTTGCTGAGGTCATGCAGGGCGGGTCTGGTCAGGCGGACACGGTCCTGCCGGCCATCCTGCCGATATCCCGTGAGGGTGAGTTACCGTTGTCATTCGCTCAACAGCGCCTGTGGTTCCTGGCGCAGTTTGAGGGGGTCAGTGAGACTTATCATATTCCGATGGCCCTGCATGTGTGCGGTCAGCTGGATATCGAGGCCTGGCAGCAGGCGCTGGATAGCGTGTTTGCCCGTCATGACGCGTTACGTTCCGTTTTCGTTTCTGTTGGCGGTCAGCCGCAAGTGCAACTGCTGGCGCCGGATAGCGGCCTGCGGTTATCCCAACATGACCTGCGCGGGCTCCCGGAGGCGGACAGCGTGCTTGAACGCCTGTGTGCGGAAGAAGCGCGGGCCTCATTTGACCTTGAGCGTGGTCCGCTTATTCGCGCTTCGCTTATCCGGCTTGCCGATGATGAATACCGGTTCCTGCTCACCCAGCATCACATTATTTCCGATGGCTGGTCTGTCGATGTGCTGATACGCGAACTGAGCGCACTCTATACGGCGTTTCTGGCCGGGCAGCCGGCACCGTTGCCGCCGTTGACGATCCAGTACCCGGATTACGCCGCCTGGCAGCGTCAGTGGCTGTCGGCTGAACGGACCGAGGCGCAATCCGACTATTGGCGGGCCATGCTGGCTGATGCCCCGGTGCTGCTGGATTTACCCACTGACCGGCCGCGTCCGTCGGAGCAGTCGTTTATCGGGCATACCGTGCCGGTTAATCTGGATGCGGCATTAACGACCGCGCTGAAACGCCTGAGTGAGCAGCACGGTGTGACGTTATTCATGACGCTGTTGTCAGCCTGGGCCGTGGTCCTGTCGCGTCTGTCCGGTCAGGACGCGGTGGTGATTGGGACGCCGAGTGCCGGTCGCAGTCGTCAGGAAGTGGAACCGTTGATCGGGTTCTTTGTGAATACACTGGCGTTGCGTATTGATATTCCGGGTGAACTGACGGTGACGGAATTACTGGCGCGGGTACGGCAAACCGCCTTAGCGGCGCAGGCGCATCAGGATTTACCGTTTGAGCAGGTGGTGGAAATTGTGCAGCCGCCGCGCCGGCTGGCGCATACGCCATTGTTCCAGGTGATGTTTGCCTGGCAGAGCACGGAGGGGACGGAATGGCAATTACCGGGGCTGGCGGTGTCACCGGTTAATCAAGCCTTTGATGTTGTTAAGTTTGATCTTGAACTGGGCCTGTCAGAAGAGGCGGGCGGGATTGTTGGTGCGCTGAATTATGCCTCGGCGCTGTTTGATGCCGCGACCATGGCGCGACAGGTAGGATATCTGCACGCGGTGCTGCAAGCGATGGTCGGGCAGGCTCAACAGCCGGTTGGGCAGATTGATATCCTGGCACCGGCGGAGCGCCGGTTGTTGCTGGAAACCTGGAATGCCACGGAAACCGCCTATCCTGAGCAATTGTGCATTCATCAGTTGTTTGAACGGCAGGTGGCGAAAACGCCTGACGCGCCGGCGTTAGTATATGAAGATGAAGGGCAGATCCTCAGTTATGCCGAATTAAATGCCCGTGCCAACCGGCTGGCCCATCAGCTGATGGCGCTGGGCGTAGAGCCGGATCAGCGGGTGGCGATTTGCGTGTCACGTTCCCCGGCAATGGTGGTGGCATTGTTGGCGGTACTGAAAGCCGGCGGGGCGTATGTGCCGCTGGATCCGGCTTATCTGGGTGAACGTCTGGCGCATATCCTGCATGATGCCGCGCCGTCCGTAATACTGGCGGATGAGGCCGGGTGTGGGGCGCTGGGCGAGCCAGCGCTGGCCGGACTGACGGTACTTGACCCCAATATCTTGCCGGACCAGACGGACAGCAACCCGCAGAGACCGGGGCTGACTGACCGTCATTTAGCCTATGTAATTTATACTTCCGGCTCCACGGGCGTGCCAAAAGGGGTGATGATTGAGCACCGGAATACCGTGAACTTCCTGCACTGGGCACAGCAGGCTTTTGACGCGGAAGAGATCCGGGAGACGCTTTTCTCGACGTCAATGAATTTTGACCTGTCCATTTTTGAATGTTTTATGCCGCTGTCTCGTGGTGCGGCGATTCATCTGGTCGATGATGTCCTGTCATTGATGCGGCATTCCCTGCCGGTGACCCTGATTAACTCAGTCCCGTCGGCGATGAAACCGTTATTGCAGGCTCAGGCGCTGATGGCATCGGTTCATACCGTCAATCTGGCGGGTGAACCGCTTAAACGTACCCTGATTGAACAGATTTTTGCAGAAACGCCGGTACAGCGGTTATGTAATCTCTATGGACCTTCCGAAACGACAACGTATTCTGCCTGGCTGTCGATACAACGGGGTGACAGGATTATTGAAAGTATCGGGCGTCCGATAGCTAACACCGGCCTTTATTTGCTGGACGTTTATGGTCAGCCGGCGCCGCTGGGCGTGGTGGGTGAAATTTATATCGGCGGGGCGGGGGTAGCGCGGGGCTACTTCAATCGCCCTGACCTGACGGCGGAGCGGTTCCTGCCCGATCCGTTCAGTAACAACCCGGAGGCGCGTATGTACCGCACCGGGGATTTAGCTCGCTACCTGCCGGATGGCAACTTGGAATTTCTGGGCCGCAACGACCAGCAGGTGAAAATCCGCGGATTCCGGATTGAACCGGGGGAAATTGAAGCCCGGTTGCTGGAACACCCGGCGGTGAGTGACTCGGTAGTACTGGCACAGGGTGACGGGCCGGAGAAACGGCTGGTGGCCTATGTGGCGGCGCCGGCGGATGAGGGATTGATTCATAGCCTGCGTGACCATCTGAGTGTTCAGCTGCCTGACTACATGGTGCCGTCGGCTTTTGTGCGGCTGGAGGCGTTGCCGTTGACGCCGAATGGTAAATTGGATCGCCGGGCATTGCCGGCACCGGACAGCGAGGCTTTTGCCCGTCAGATCTATGAGGCACCGCAAGGAGAGAAAGAAGTCACATTGGCGGCCATTTGGCGTGAGTTGTTGGACATTGAACAGGTCAGCCGGCACGACAGTTTCTTCGCACTGGGCGGTCATTCACTGCTCGCGGTACGGATGATTGAACGCCTGCGTCACCAGGGGTTGACGCTGGCGGTGCGTGATCTGTTCCAGTCGCCGGTGTTGTCTGAACTGGCTCGGGCATTGGGGCAGCACCGGGCTGTGGTGGTGTCGCCGAATGTCATTACGTCAGCGACGACGACGCTCACCCCAGAGATGTTGCCACTGATCGATCTGACTCAGGCTGACATTGACCGTATCATCAGGCAAGTACCGGGCGGGGTGGCTAATATTCAGGATATCTATGCCCTGTCACCATTGCAGGACGGTATTTTGTTCCACCACTTACTGGCAAACGAAGGGGATCCGTATCTGTTGGTCAGTCAGATGGCCTTTGCTGAACGGACTCTGCTGGACCGT
>NZ_JBEJZY010000106.1:0-3892 GCF_040256935.1 Photorhabdus viridis | reverse complement strand
CTGGCCGAACAATCGGTTGAATGAGCTGTTGCCCTGGCCTGATAATCCCTTCAGTTAATATCCCATTTTGTGGTTATCTGACAACGCAAGGTGAGTTCACCGGAACATTACAACTGACCCGTCAGGCCGCACGGTCCACTGTGAATACAACCTGTACGGGGAACTGACCGTCTCCACGAACCCGCAGGGGGACAGCACCACTTACCACTACGATGAATACGGTCAGCTGACCGCAGTGGCACAACCGGACGGCGATACCTGGCGACTTCACTATAACGACCGGGGCAGTCTGGACGCAGTCACCGACCCGCAGGGCCGGATTGAAGAGACCCGTTACGGCCCACGAGGTGAAATCCTCCGCCATACCCTGCCGGACGGCCGCACCTGGCGCTACGGCTATGAACAACAACAGTTAAGTGAAATTGAGGCCCCGGACGGTACCATCACCCGGTTTGACACTGACGGCCTGGGCCGGTTACTGACGGTAACCGATGCCCTGCATCAGCAGACCCGCTATCATCACAGCCCCTTTCATGCCAGCCCGGCGGGCAGTGTCTGTGAAATCCACCTGCCGGACGGGGGCCGTCAGACCCTGGACTATGACAGTGAGCGGCGGGTCTCGGCGGTGACCGACGGGGAAGGCCGGGTCACCCGTTATGCCTATGAGGCGTTTGACTTACTGAGCCGCGTCACCCGCCCGGATAACACCACCCTGACGTTTGCCTACGACAGACTGACCCGACTGACCGCTGTGACCAACGCGACCGGGGAAACTTACCGTTACACCCGCGACCTGGCCGGGCGGATTACCGGTGAAACCGACTTTACCGGACGGACTATCCAGTATCAGTATGATAAGGCCGGGCGCAGAATACTGGCCCGTTACCCGGATAATCAGCTGCTGCGCTGGTGCTATACTCCGGAAGACCACCTCACCCGGCAGGAAGTCTGGCAGGAAGACGAAACACAGTGTCAGCTGGTTGCAGTCACGGAATACGGCTATGACAACAAAGGCCGGCTTATCCGCGCCGTCAACCCGGACGCCGTGGTGGCATTTGAATACGACACGTCCGGCAATATCACCACGGAAACCCTTAACGGCCGGACCGTGCATCATCAGTGGGACGCCCTGAGCGGTTTACCGGTCAGCCAACAGGCGGATAACCTGCCGGCCCTGCGCTGGGATTACGGCCTGCGCGGCCAGCTGACGCAGTGGCAGCTTGACGGCCACGCCCCGCTGCACATACAGCATGACCCGCTGGGACGGGAAACCGGGCGGGAAAGCGGCGCCGGTTTTATCCAGTCACAGGCTTACACCCCGGTCGGGCTGCTGGCCCATCAGACGGCCGGGCGCCGCCCAGGGCTGTTTAAACAGACACGGCACGAAGCGGACCCGCATTATCCACCCTCGGGCAGTGCGGTGACCCGCCGCTGGCATTACAATCCGGCGCACAATGTCGCCTGTATTGAGGACACTCACTGGGCGGAGACCCGTTACGGCTACAATGCGAACGACCAGGTGGTGACGGCGCAGTTTGGTGGTCCGACCGCGTGCGACGAACAGTTTGTGTATGATGCCGGTCAGAATATGCATTACCACAAGCGGGTGCCGGCGCGGCTCAGCGACGACGTGCGGCAGACGTATCAGGAGCAGCAGGCCGGGCGGGTGGTTCAGCACGGCGCTAACACCTATCGCTATGATGAGAACGGGTGCCGGGTGGAAAAAACGGAGCGCCGGTACGGCCATCGGCCCCGGACCTGGCGTTACCGCTGGGACGGGCAACAGCGACTGACCGGATTCATCAGTCCGGAAGGGGTGCGCTGGCGTTACGGTTATGACGCTTTCGGGCGGCGTATCAGTAAGCGAAAAGAAGGGGACAACGCCGGTCAGGCGGTGAAACCGACCGCAATTATCGGTTACGATTACCTGTGGAGCGGCGACCAGCTGATAGAAGAGACGCCGGTTCTTGCGGACGGGACAGTGGCTTATGAGCGGAGCATTCACTGGCTGTATGAGCCGGGGGCGCTGACGCCGTCGGCACGGTATGAGAAAGGCACCCTGCACTATGTGGTCAGTGACCACCAGGGGACGGTGCGGGAAATCCTGACCGAGGACGGGGAACTGATATGGGCGGGCCGGCTGCTGACCTGGGGCGAAGCGGAGTACTGGCGGGTACTGACGCGCAATGACGAGCGCAACCTGACGTGTCATCTGCGGTTTTGTGGGCAGTATGAGGATGACGAAAGCGGGTTATTTTATAATCGGCACCGTTATTACGACAGGGAAACAGGACAGTACTTATCGCCAGACCCCCTGAATCTTAGTGGTGGCGTTAACCCGTACAGCTATGTCCATGATCCGGTCAATTGGATTGACCCGTTGGGGTTGGCGGGTAAAGATTGTGGAAATATCAAACAAGGTGTTCTTGATAATATTGCAGCAAGTAAGGCAGCCAGAGAGTCCTCTCATTTTGGCGGCAATGCACCAAATCCTAAGGATAGGACTTTAGAAGGTTTCATGAAGTTACATGTTTCCCCTGACCGAGAAACATTATTATTCACCCAATCATCAGGTTTTAATAATAATAAAGGTAAAGTCGGTGGACAATTTAAGCGTTATGGATTGGATTCTCATGCTGGTATTAGTCCACATGTTCATCAGCCAGTAAGAAATGTTTCACCTAAAACTGGAGATATATACGGCTCACAAGGAACAAAAACTAGTGATGGTGGAGTAACATCACCTTCTACGAAAGATATAAAACAGCTATATGATCATGTATATAATGGAAAATATAATCAATGAAAGGTAATTTTGATTGTTCTCAGTTAATATCATTTGATTGGGATAAAAGTGATCCACCGTCATCAATGTCTTTATTTGAGGATATTGGCTTTGAAGTTAAATTTAATGATGAAATTCAATGCGTGAAATTGGATTACTTTAAAGAACGTAGTAATGAGTATTTTATTGATCTTATAGATAAAACATTCTCCGGTGAGTTTGAGGATTGGAAAGAATATGAAAAACCTACAAAAAGAATAATAGATTTTAGCGATGCTGTTCAAAAATTCATATTAGCTAATAAATTGACATATGTTAGGCTATTTATCAGTTTTTTTGCTGAAAAGGATCTCAGTGATAATCATTATGAAAAAATAAAGTGTTCTGATTTATTGGATGCTCTATTCTTAATGTCTAAAAATAACTTTGACGTATGGGTTGATAACTTAATAATTGAAATTGATATATAGATAATTAATAAAGTCGGAAAGATCCCTGTGATCTTCCGGCCCTGTTCTGCTTGACTCTCAATAAAGGGCGGAACTTGATGTATCATCTTCGGTTCTGTGGGCAGTACGAAGACGAGGAAAGCGGTTTATTTTATAATCGGCACCGTTATTACGACAGGGAAACGGGACAGTACTTATCGGCAGACCCCCTGAATCTTAGTGGTGGCGTTAACCCGTACAGCTATGTCCATGATCCGGTCAATTGGATTGACCCGCTGGGGCTAGCAGGGTGTAATGCCCAATTTAACTCCAGAAAAGATGCGCTCAGAGCAGCAAAAAGAAATGCGGGAATACCGATGAATCAGCACCCAAGTGCTGTTAAAAGAGTCCCACTGACTGATATAAATAATCACCAAATAATGGATGCTAACCACAAACCAATTGTAACGAGAGAATATCATTTCGCTCGTTCAGACGGTTCCAAAATAGTAATTTAGGAACATTCAGCAGGGCATATATATGGTCCGCCGGGAACACCTGGAAATCAGTAAACGTCCGGTGAACTCACCTTGCTCCTCTCATTCGGTTCATGCACGCTAGGTTTTTGTCTTAACCTTGTGAGGAACCATGAGCCGTAGCCGATATACCCCGGAACAAA
>NZ_JBEJZY010000105.1:0-3927 GCF_040256935.1 Photorhabdus viridis | reverse complement strand
AAAACTCAGCTGATGCTGTTCGCAATACTGTTTTCGGGTCAGGTCACTGTGGCGCCATTGGGTCACATGGTGTTGTTTTTGCTCCGGGGTATATCGGCTACGGCTCATGGTGTCAGTCTCCAAATGAAGATAGGGAAGCGGTAGCGTGCATGGGCCGGAGAGGAAGAACAAGGTGAGATGACCGGAGCATTACTATTTTTCCTCCTGAACAGAAGCTCATTTTAATTAACCTTTATTTAAATCTAAGTTTTCGGTTTTGTCATAAATACTTAATACATCTTTCCACTTTATCCTGAACTGATTTCTTTTCTTAACTTTAGACACCCCTCCCTGATATTTTATATTAACACCTGGATCATAATATATTTTACTTGATTCAAGCGCATTTATAAATTTAGTAAGATTAGCACCTGTAGCTAATACAATTTGGGGACCAAATTTATAGTATGGGAAGTCAGCATATTTCATTTCATACGAAACAAAACATGTTTTAGTATGTTTCCGTTTCCAGTGGTCTAATAATTTTCCGAAATTCCAAACAGCAGCAATATTACCGCTTGTACTCCTAAGTACTAATCCACCATCAGGATCTATAATTTCTTTCTTATCAAAATCATATCCTTCAAGATATAAAGTCAGCTTCGTCTTTTCATTTAACAATCCGATTTTATGTATACTGGCAAAATCAACTCTATCCTCTTTCTTAGAAGATGCATAATCACTCATAAATTTATGTAGATTTTCTATATATTCTCCTTTATTTGGTTCTGGAGTCATTAAAGTTACGACGCTTCCTGAATGTGCTTTTAATTCCCAACCAGAAAAATCAGGACCAGATCTGCCATTTGGTATAATTCCAAATAAACTTTCTAAAGTAAAACCAGCCCCATTTCTTGCTCTATATTCAATTACATTGCCATTTTTATCTAATCTTTGCGATTTAATAAAACCATAAGAATAAATTTCTTTAAGACGAGCTATAAGATCAATACGGCTATCTTTAATATTAGAATAATATTCATAAAAAACGGAGAAAACAGGATTTATTATATTCTTATCAATTAATTTTCTGAGCTCAATAGAAAGAGTATCTTCCCAAGAACTCATATAAGCAAGAATAATGTCTTCACATATACCAAAAATTAAATAACGACTCTTATCATATCTATTTATCCTTTCTTCTTTTGTTGGTGGTTGCATTAAATGAGATGGAGCTATCGAACAACCTTTTATAATTCCCGACAGACGAATTTCTGGATATTTAGGATATAAAATAATTTGAGCCCCATATGCCTGCTCTTTATAGCCGTCAGCATTTATCCAAAATAAATTTAATGCAGCCTTAAATATTGCACCTTTTTTTGACATACCAGCACTCTTCAGTTCACCAATAGGAATACCTTGTATGACAGTAAAATCAGATCCTAAATATATCTGTTGCTTAGAGTTGTCATTGTTTGAAAGTGGTTTAACTATAATTTTCTTAGCTCCTAAACCTTTCATGATAAATGATATTTTTTCTATATTTATCAGTTCATTAGCCATTTCCTGCTCCATCTATTAGTTACAATCTTTCTATAGATTAACTCTATTAAAGTAAAAATAGAATGCTGCACAGAAGGGCAGGTCATTTTTTAATCAAAATGAAACTTATAGATGGAGGAGCTTTAGTATGTAATGTAACGATATCTTACAAAAAAGAGTTAAAAAACACTTTTAATTTAAAAAACTATTTATTTTTCTGCAAAAATACTTTATGTATCCCCACGGTATCAATTTCCGCATGAGTTTCACTTGCACATAACCACTCTTCAATCCTTTCTGATAACTCATTGTCTGTCAGTTTCAAACGTCCTCTTAAAGTGCATTCCCAGACAACTAATATTTTCCAACGGTTATCTGAAAGAGAATTCATAACACACTGATCTCTTTTAATATTTTTGCCAATTTTATCTAACCAGAATTCAGTACGGGTAGCTGGAGTTTTGAAAAGATGGCAATTATGCCCATGCCAGAAACAACCATGTACGAATAAAATAGCCTGATACTCATCAATAACGAAATCAGGCTTACCAGGAAGATCACTTCCCTGCATTCTATAAATTACTCCAAGATTATGAAGAATTTTAACCAGTTTTTTTTCTATGGCTGTATCACAGTTACGGATCGCTCTCATATTTTTACTGCGAGTAGATGGATTGTGAACATCAGCCATAATTTATTTATGCCGCCTGATCTTTGTTTGTCTGCTGTTGTTCCACTGCTTCCGCTATATAAGGAGCTAATAATTTAGCAATAGCTGTAAATACAGGCACAACAACTGAGTTTCCAAACTGTCGATAAGCTTGTGTATCTGAGACCGGAATATGAAATGCTCCTCCTTGAGGAGACTCAAACCCCATTAGCCGTGCACATTCTTTCGGTGTTAAACGACGTGGGCGATTTTTCTGATTATCTGGATTATCAAAATCCTGTTCCCCAAGCTCTTTATTCCATCCCCGGTCAATAAGTATTTCTGATCCATCTTTATGGTAACGAGCAGAAAGTGTGCGAGTGACGCAATTCTTATTATTGGGATCTATAAGGCCAAATCCAAAACCATTTCCTTTAGCTTGATGCTTTTTGGCATAATTATATAAATATTTCCAAAGATGAGGGGTAAGAATATATTTACTATCAACTTCTGGTTCAAGTAAATCCGCAAGTGTTGGTCGTTCTTCCGGGAAATATCGACTAATTTCCTTAAGTGTAAATCCTTGATGAATATTCAGATCTTTACGAAAACCAACTAACACAATCCGTTCCCTATGCTGAGGCAAAAAATATTTTCCATCAATAATTTTGGGATCATTCGGCCCCATGATATCCGCATCAGCAACAGCATATCCCAACTCATTCAATGTATCCATGATAATACGGAATGTTTTCCCTTTATCATGACTTTTTAAGTTTTTAACGTTTTCCAGAAGAAAAATAGCAGGTTTTTTAGCTGTAATAATTCTAGCCACATCAAAAAAAAGAGTTCCCTGTGTATCACACTCAAACCCATGAGCACGACCAAGAGAATTCTTTTTCGAAACACCTGCTAATGAGAATGGCTGACATGGAAAACCAGCCAAAAGAACATCATGATCTGGAATTTCTTTATCAATATTTTTATAAGCTTCTTTTTCATCTATTTCTGGGTTTTCACTTAATGTTATTTCACGAATATCAGAATTATATTTATGGTACTCTGGATCACAATACCAGTTTGCTTTATAGGTACGAACAGCATCTTTGTTCCATTCGCTGGTAAAAACACACTGACCACCAATTTCTTCAAAACCTTTTCGAATTCCGCCAATCCCTGCAAAAAGATCAATGAAACGGAAATCGTATTGAAGATGATTTTTAGGTGGCTCAGGGAGCATTTTTTGGAGCATAGCAACTTCAACTTCTGTTAACAATTTTTGGACTGATTTTCCGTTAAACCAGCGATTTAAGGTTTCACGGGTCCAGTCGTTATAACTTACTTTGCGTAAAAGTTCTGCAATAGTTTTTTGATCATAAGACTCAAAAAGTCTCCCCATCAGCTTTTTATCTTCCGCCAACTTTTGCTGCTGAAATAATTTTGATTTTTCATGAAGATCTTGGGCATATGAAAAAAATTCTTTCATTTTTTTTATCCATAAAATGTTTTATTTAGTGACACATTATCACTCAATTGACCCAGAAGAAAGAACTTTGTGGATATTTATACAGTTATTTACTTTACCCAGTAATTCAATCTGACCATTTTAATAGAATTAAGACACCATTTCAGACGAAATACCCCAGGGCAACCGCATGAATGATTAAATATCACTCACATTAGCAAAACCCGCCTGTAATACTCGCTCCAAAAATTGGGTTTTCATCCATATTCGTCTACGTTTCGCTTTGATG